>JAFGGF010000153.1 GCA_016930735.1 Prolixibacteraceae bacterium | reverse complement strand
GCAAAGGGAAAAATACGGTTTTTGCACACCTGAAACATTTACAGGAACATAATGAATCAGAATATCTGAATCAGGCATTGACTTTTATTAAAGCAAACCGGGAAGGCCTTCCATTCAGTATAAAAGAAGTTCATGAATTATTACATGGTGAACACAAAACTTCAAAACAGGAAAATCCGGGTTGCGGATGTGCCGGATCGGCTCCCGTTTCGTTTGAAAGTGCCGGATTCAGGATGGCAACAGACAATCCAAAAATTTCGTCTGCCCTTACCCAGTGGCCTGTGCAGATGCACCTGATCAATCCGGCAGCTTCCTATTTTAACGGAGCAGACTTACTTGTAGCAGCCGTTTGTGCAGGATTTGCCTATGGTAATTTCCACAACGATTTTATTAATGGTAAAAAAGTTGTAATCGCCTGCCCGAAACTTGATCAGGGTAAGGAAATTTATATTCAGAAATTAGTCAGATTAATCGATGAATCAAAAGTAAATACCATAACAACAGTAATTATGGAGGTTCCGTGTTGCGGCGGGTTGTCCCAAATGGTTCAACTGGCTGTGCAACAAGCTTCCCGAAAAGTTCCTGTTAAAGAAGTTGTTATCGGTATAAAAGGAAATATTTTACAGGAGGTTTGGATATAGCGAAGTTGGGTTAAAATGGATCCTTACGGATTCCGTTTTTGTATTGAAAAGGGGCTGGCTTTATTAACCAACCCCTTTATTGTTTTCAATATAAAATTTATTAAAGCCTTGTTTCCAATATCCAATTATCTCAATATCCAATTATCTATTAATGAATTTCAATATCGTATGGCATTCGTGCCATTACACCGTTCATTTGCGAAACCTTTTTATACTGTTCATAGAATATATAATTGGCACCGAGTTCTTTTTTCAACCACCAGTTCCTGATATTATTGGTACCTGTGCTGAACAGTTCTTCAAACGGGTCGGGCAGGTAAGGCAACGAAACAGTTCTGTAATCATCTATTCCGGCAATTTCAGCAGCCAGGCCGATTGCGTCGTTAAGTCCACCAAGCATGTCAACCAATCCAATTTCAAGGGCATTTTCTCCTGTCCATACACGGCCCTGGCCAATTGCATCAACAGTTGCAGCTTCCATTCCCCTGCCATCGGAAACATGGTTTATAAAAGTTTCGTAACCTTCAACAATATATTGTTGAAGGAGGTTTCTTTCAAATTCGGTCATCGACCTGGTAAGAGGGACAAGGTTTGAGTGTTCATTGGTTTTAACTTCATCGAAAGTAATTCCAAGTTTATCATTCAGAAGTTCACCGGCATTCGGGATCATTCCAAAAATACCAATCGACCCGGTAATCGTATTCGGGCTTGCCACAATTTTATCGGCAGCACAGGCTATATAATAACCTCCCGAAGCAGCAACATCTCCAAAGGAAGCTACTACAACTTTTTCTTCTGCAGCCAGTTTAACTTCCCTTAAAATCACATCCGATTCAAAAGCAGAACCTCCCGGAGAATCAATCCGTAAGACAATTGCTTTGTAGGACGAATCTTGCCTGACTTTCCTTATTTCGCGTGAAAGTTTTTCTGCGTCAATACCTTCGCTTCCAACAGCAATACCAATATCACCACTTGCATAAATCACAGCAATCTTATTTCTTGAGAAACTACCTTTTCCCGATCGTCCAGGTTGTAAGGCATAATCTTCAGCTCCTATAATCGGGATTCCTTTATTCGGAGCAACGCCTGTAATCTGACGCAGGTCTTCCAATACTTCATCCTTGTATTTTATTTCATCAACCAAGCCGTAGTCAACCAGTATTTGCCCGGTTTTAAAAGTCAGTACTTCATCGGCATATTGGTTCAGTTTATCCACAGGGATTCCCCGTTCACTTTCAATTCCTTCCAGCATTTTATTCCATAAACTGGTCAGATAGGTCATTGTTTGTTCCTTGTTTTCAGGGCTCATTTTATCAAGCATAAATGGTTCAACAGCACCTTTGAATTTATTATTCGGACCACGGAGAATCTGCATTTCAACACCCAGTTTATCCAGTGCATTTTTAAAAAAGATCGTTTGGCTGCTTAGCCCCCGGAAATCGACGGTTCCAAGGGGATGAATTACTAACTTGTCGGCAACAGTAGCCAGGTAATATGCTTTCTGGTCATACATTTCCGAGTAAGCATAAATGGGTTTGCCCGATTTTTCCTTAAACTTCAAAAGGGCATTCCTGATTTCTTCTATCGAAGCCATCCCTCCGTTTATAAACCTGGCATTCAGGTAAATGGTTTTTATCCGGTCGTCGGTTGCTGCTTTATCAATTGATTTCAGAATTTCATCCAGCCCGATTCGTTGGGCAGCCTGTAATCCCGGGATGTTTAAATCCTCAAAGGGATCGTTTGGTGCACGGTCAACAATTTCTTTTTCAAGATTTAAAACCAGCATTGAATTATTTTGCACGATTACAGTCTTTTCAGTAGATGAAACCAATGCCCCGATAATCATAAAAAACAGGAAAAATCCTAAAACTGAAACAATAAATATTCCGACAATGGTTGCCAAAACATATTTAAAAAATCCTTTCATATCTGTCGTAAATTATATTTTAACTACTTTTAATTCCTATTAGAATTTGTACCAACAATAGTAAAGAATTACAAATATACAACCTATGCATAAGGTTTATTTAAGTTTGGGTGGAAATATTGGTGATAAGCAGGTAAACTTTAAAAAGGTGGTTGAATTAATTGGAGAGGAGATGGGTGAGGTTGTAAAAAAATCATCGGTTTATGAAACGCCTCCCTGGGGATTTTATGCCGAAGAAAAATTCTGGAACCAGGTTGTAGTAATTCTAACTGAAAAAATGCCTCAGGAATTGCTTGAAAGTATTCACAGGACAGAAGATTATTTCAGAAGGGAAAGAAATTCTGAAAAGTATGTATCGCGGGAAATGGATATTGATATTTTATATTTCGATGATGATTTTCTGGAAACAACTGATCTGATTATCCCTCATCCATTGTTACAGCAACGTAAATTTGTCCTAGTTCCGCTGGTAGAAATAGCCCCTGATTTTAAACATCCATTGTTAAGGCAAACCAATTTGCAATTACTCGAAAACTGTAAGGATGAATCGATAATTAGGAAAGTAGAATTATAGGATTGGCTTTTATTTTATATATTAGCCCTTCAATCTAAAAAGAACTGATGTTAAAGCTGGTCCTCTATCCTTTTTCAGCCATCTACGGAATCATTATTTATTTCCGAAACAGGTTGTATGACCTTAAAATTCTTCGTTCAGTTGAATTTGAACAACCTGTGATTTCGGTGGGAAATATTACTGTGGGAGGGACAGGCAAAACTCCGCACACTGAATATCTTGTATCCATTTTGAAAGATAAATTTAAAGTGGCTACCCTCAGTCGTGGATATAAAAGGAAAACAAGGGGTTTCAGGTTAGTAAATGTTGATTCAACAACTTATGAAGTTGGAGATGAGCCTCTTCAGATAAAAAACAAATTTCCGGAAGTTACGGTTGCGGTTTGTGAAAACAGGGTAAAAGGAGTTGACCTGCTTTTAAATGGCGACCCTGAAAGTTCTGCCGATATTGTTATTCTGGATGATGCATTTCAACACAGGAGGATTACTCCCGGAATCAATATTTTACTTGTGGATTATAACCGGCCCATTAAAAAAGACACATTATTACCCGCAGGCCGGTTACGTGAAGGATCAGTTCAGATGCGAAGGGCCAACATTATTATTGTAACCAAATGCCCCGAAGAAATTACCCCGATTTCAAGGCGTATCATGCAAAAAAATGTTTTTCTGAAACCCTATCAGAGTATGTATTTTACATCAATTTTGTATGGAAAAATAAAGCCTGTTTTCTCATACAATGAAGCTGATCCTGATATATATGAAAAAAAGGATTACGACGTTCTTCTGGTTACAGGGATTGCTTCTTCTGCTGGAATAAAAAAACACCTTCAGAAATTCTCAAACGAGGTTGATGAATTAAAATTCAGCGATCATTACCGTTATTCTGAAAAAGACATAGTAACTATAATGAACAGGTTTAACAACCTGAAATCAGAAAAGAAATTAATTGTCACAACTGAAAAGGACGCCATGCGGTTCCGGGATATTAAGAACCTGGTTCAGGAGTTCAGGCATTCATTATACAGTTTGCCGATAAAAGTAAAATTCCTTGAAAAAGAAGGGGAATTGTTTAATCAAAAGATGATAAATTATGTTGGAGAAAATAAAAGCAACTTCAGCTTACATAAAAGAAAAAACCAGTCTAAAACCTGAAATCGGGATTATACTGGGAACCGGGCTTGGAGGTTTGGTAAATGAAATTGAGATTGAAAGTTCCATCCCCTATGCTGAAATTCCCAATTTTCCGGTTTCAACAGTGCAGGGTCACGAAGGGAGATTGATTTTCGGGAAGCTGGGTAATAAAGAAGTTGTTGCCATGCAAGGGAGGTTTCACTATTACGAAGGATACTCCATGCAGGAAGTAACTTTTCCTGTAAGAGTAATGAAGTTACTTGGAATTACACATTTGTTTGTATCGAATGCCAGCGGAGGATTAAATCCTTCATATCATGTTGGCGATATTATGGTAATCAACGATCATATCAATATGTTCCCGGAACATCCTTTACATGGGAAAAACCTGGATGAACTCGGACCGCGTTTCCCCGATATGAGCCGTGTATATAACGACCGGCTGCGAAATAAAGCCCGATTGATTGCTTTTGAACACGACTTCGACCTGAAAGAGGGAGTGTATGTTGGAGTTCAGGGACCAACTTTTGAAACTCCGGCAGAATATAAAATGTTCAGGATATTTGGAGGCGATGTAGTAGGAATGTCAACGGTGCCGGAAGTAATTGTCGCCGCACACATGGGAATGAAAGTTTTTGGGATTTCAATCATCACAGACAGTGGTGTTCCGGGGCAGATTGTTGAAGTATCGCACGAAGAGGTACAAAAAGTTGCAAGAAAGGCTGAACCTAAAATGACACTTGTTTTAAAAGAACTTATCAATAGTTTATAAGTTGTGTTGATGAAA
The DNA here is from genome assembly GCA_016930735.1 of Prolixibacteraceae bacterium. Taxonomy (GTDB): domain Bacteria; phylum Bacteroidota; class Bacteroidia; order Bacteroidales; family Prolixibacteraceae; genus JABMQB01. Next base: position 1,691 of record JAFGGF010000153.1, on the reverse strand, counting down.
CGAAACTCAAATAATCGGGATTACAATAAAAAATAAACAATTTTAAACAGATGAAAAATACTGTTTACCTGGTTTGTATCCTGCTTTTTGTAATGAGTTGCACAGAGAGTGGCCCAAAGGTTGAACTGGTGATTGATACCAAATCAGACCTCGGAGAGGGTGCAATCTGGAATTACAGAACAAATGAGCTCTATTGGGTTAATATTGCCGGGAAATTGCTTCATATTTACAATCCGCAAACCGGGATTAATAAGGAATTGCTTACCGGGCAAATGATCGGGACTGTTGTGCCGACAGAATCCGGAAGGGCAATCGTTGCCCTGCAAAACGGAATTTATTACCTCGATGTTTCAACCGGTACCAAGACCTTTTTAGTCGATCCGGAAGATGATAAACCGGATAACCGCTTTAACGATGGCAAATGTGACCCGAAAGGAAGGCTTTGGGCAGGTACAATGAATCTGAATGGAGATTCAGAGAAAGGAGCACTGTATCGGATTGAAAACGATTCGACTGTTACAAAAATGATCTATCCTGTTTCGATTTCAAATGGAATTACATGGTCCGCTGATACAACAAGGATGTATTATATAGATACTCCTACACAGCAGGTAAAACAATACGATTACAACAATTCAACCGGTACCATCAGCAATGGGAAAGTTGTTATCGAAATACCAACAGAATCAGGTTCGCCGGATGGAATGACAATTGACAAGGACGGAAACCTGTGGATTGCACTTTGGGGCGGTTATGCTGTTGGTTGCTGGAATCCGGAAACCGGAGAATTGGTTCGTAAAATTGATGTTCCGGCAAAAAATGTTACTTCCTGTGCTTTTGGTGGACCCGATCTGAAAACTTTGTTTATTACAACAGCCAGGCAGGATATGAGTGAAGATGAACTGAAAGAATTTCCTCATGCCGGGGGAGTTTTTAAAATTCGCCCGGGAGTTGAAGGCGTAAAGGCCTGTTTTTTCAATGATATAATGTAACCGACTATGGAGGCATTGTTGATAATTGCTTTGGCTCCCGTAGTAATTATCGGAGCTTATATTTATTATCGCGATAAGTACAACCGGGAACCAATCTGGTTGCTTATAAAAGCTTTAATTGCCGGGGGCATAATCGTTATCCCCATATTATTTCTTGAACATTTCCTTTCATTGTTTCAGCCTTCTTTTCCGGGAATAACCGGCGCAGCTTACCGGGCATTTGTTGTAGCAGCTTTTTCGGAAGAGACGTTTAAGTTTCTGGCTCTGCTGCTGACATTCTGGAAAAGTAAATATTTCAACGAAAAGTTCGACGGTATTGTTTATGCAACTTTTATCTCACTTGGTTTTGCTGCAGTCGAAAATGTACTGTATGTTGCCGAAGGCGGATTGTCAACCGGCATGGTTCGTGCAATAACGGCTGTCCCTGCACATGCCATTTTTGGTATCACCATGGGATTCTATACCGGACTGGCAAAGTTTTACGTAAAAGAAACACGGCAACATTTACAAAAGGCTATTCTGATCCCGATTTTCCTTCACGGAGTTTACGATTTTATTCTGATGACAGGAATTGAATGGTTGCTGATTTTCTGGTTGGCTTTTGTTGTTTACCTCTATATTTCAGGTTTAAAAAGGATCAAATTCCTTTCAGAACAATCCTTTTATAAAACCGATTATGACTTACTGAATAAAACTTTT
>JAFGGF010000152.1 GCA_016930735.1 Prolixibacteraceae bacterium | reverse complement strand
TCCTACCGATTCAAAGAAAGATTGGGTCGCTGCGATAGCCTGATCTATTTTATCATCTTCAGTTCCTTCGGTAATATTCCAAACCCGTTCACCATATTGAAGGATTTTATCTTTTTTCTCTTTCCTTTTGATATGCATCATCCCCGGTAAAACAATAGCCAAAGTACGTGCATGGTCGATTCCATGGTATGCAGTAAGTTCATGCCCTATCATGTGAGTTGCCCAATCCTGAGGGACGCCGGTACCGATCAAGCCGTTTAGTGCAACAGTAGCGCTCCACATAAAATTAGCTGCCGAGTTATAATCCTTCCTGTCAGCCAATACTTTCGGGCCTTCTTCAACCAATGTTTTTAATATACTTTCAGCAAACCGGTCCTGAATAGGAGAATTGACCGGAAATGTAAGATACTGTTCCATCACATGTACAAAAGCATCTACAACACCGTTTGCTACCTGCCTTTCGGGCAATGAGAAAATAGTTTCCGGGTCGAGAATAGAAAATACAGGCATCACTTCAGGTGATCCAAAAGCCAGCTTTTCCTGTGTTGAAACCCGCGAAATTACCGAATTGCCATTCATTTCGGAACCGGTTGCCGGTAAGGTTAAAACATCTGCCAAAGGCATGGCTTTTTTTACAACAGCCCCCTTTGCAAGGATATCCCAGGGATCATCGCCTTCGTAATAAACAGCAGCAGCGATAAATTTAGTGGCGTCCAAAACCGAACCTCCACCTACCGAAAGAAGAAAATTGATTTTTTCTTTTTTTACCAGTTCAACTGCTTTCATGCAGGTTTCGTAATGCGGATTAGCTTCTATTCCGCCGAATTCAAGGATTTCAAGTCCTTTAAGCGCTTTTACGACCTGATTGTAAACTCCGTTCTTTTTGATACTTCCACCTCCATAGGTCATAAGAATTTTTGCTTTTTTAGGAATTTCTTTTGCTACCTGGGGAATGGTCCCTTTTCCAAAAATTATTTTTACAGGATTTTTATATTCAAAATTATACATAACTTATTAATTGGTTTATCTGGTTCAACATTCAAAATTACGAATTGTTTGAAAACAGGATAGGAATTGCGGATTAAAAACATGATTTTTGCATTTAATTAAACGATTATCTGAATGCAACTCGATAAAAAGATTCTGGATGAATTAGAACGCAATATTGCGGAGTACTGTGACGAGGAGATTTTAAATATACTGAAAAAAAGGAAACACTACAATCCGAATGTTGCAAGAATGGCTATAAATGAAGCAATTAACAGAAAAATCATTTATTCTGAAGATGATCTTTTATCAGAAGATTTTAAGGTTGAGCCATTAAAATTCCGGATTTTCCCTGAAATTGAAAAAAAGGAAATTAAAATAAAGTTAATTAGAAGTTTAACAAGAGGGATTTTACTGACAGGGATAATCCCAACAATTCTCGGGTTTTTACGCTTGTCTGAAAATAAAATGGCAGAGGCATTTATATTATTGTGTTTGGGAGGAGTCTGGATAGTTTCTGCTGCATTATTGATGAAAACATATCAAAGTAGGTTTATTTATTTAATAATGGGTATGGGTGGCCTATCAGTTATCTATGTAGTAAATATCCTGCTTCAGTTAAAACCTTTTAGCTTTTTGGATTTGCTCGTAGCAATTATTCTTTACGGAGTAATTTATTATAGTTTGTTATATATAAACTCATTACTAAAGAAGATCAAAAAGGAGAATTAATAAATCTGTTTTCCCTGTAATATCTGTTTGTTAATTACCTATATCGCAATTTGTCTAAAAAAACCGCCGTTTTATCGAATAATTTAATTGATTAACCCAGGTATAATATAAATTTGATAGCGTCTTAAATCTTATAACCATGAAAACTCTGAAATTTGCGTCTATCGGATTTTTAATAGGCTTTTTACTGGCCCAGTTTTCCTGCAACGCTTCAGCACAGGATTACAAATACTCACGAGATTATAGTATTGAAAATTTTGACCGTATTCACCTGGAAGGTGGATACAAGGTTTTGCTGATACAAGGGGAAAGGCCTGCATTAACAATCGAAACTTCCGATGAGGATGCTTTTGATTATTATAATATTGATTCTGATTTTTCTGAATTGAGTGTAACTATGAAGGACAGGCATTTCCATTTTGAAAAGCTGACTTTGTATATAACTTTTACAGAATTGGAAGAAATCAGTATTGAAGGAGGTGTTAAACTGGAAACCAGGGGTTATGTCAATCTTGACGACCTGTACCTGAGTGTTGAGGGAGGAGGTAAAATTGATATGAACATGAAAGCCCATGATATAAAAGTTGTTTGCGAAGGAGGAATGCTGCTTGAATTTGAAGGTATTGCCAATAGTTTTAATGCACATGTTTCCGGGGCTGCCCATGTGGACGCCGGTAACCTGGAGGCCAAAGAAGTAACCGTTAGAATTGAAGGTGTCGGAACATGCGGAGTTTTTGCCACTGACGAACTTTGGGCCAATATTGAAGGTGTAGGTAAAATAAAATACCACGGTGATCCCAGGGTGCATAAATCAGTTGAAGGGATAGGAACAGTATCAAGAGATTAGTTTAGTTCACATAAGTTTTAGTTTAGTTAGTTAACCGCTTCGGCGGAAGAGTTTTAAGGAATAAACTCTTGAGTTTGGTTTTGAAAGGCTACCTGCTGAGGTGGCCTTTGTTTTTAAAAATTACTTAATCCAATCCCGATCGCAAAAGTAAAATAAAAAATTTCTCCTTTTGAAACATCTTTTTTTGATAAAAGCCGGTCATATCCTGCATTTGGGCGTAAATAAAGGGTAATGTCAGGGTCGCCTTCATATTTCCTTTGCCAGCGTTTTAAATAGATATCACAACTCATTCCGATTCCTGAATAGAATGAATCTGATAACAGATATGATTCTTCTTCGTCAGAAAAATCAAATTCTGACGACTTTGAATACATATTATTAATTCCGGCAGTACAATATGGATATATAGCAAAATATCTATTCCGAAGTATTACATATCCGGTTTTTATACCTGCTTTGAAATTCTCTGCTGCTTCGCCTGCTTTATGAATAAGGTCCTTATTTTTAACAGGCAAATCTTTGGTTGATTCAAACGAAGTCAGATTGCCTCCGAATAAAAATGAAGCATAAAGCCTTTTATAAAAACCATCAAATTCTACCTGGAATATGCTCAATTTATCCTTTGAAAAATAATTTGTAACTGAGCCTTTAAGCAATTGATTACCAAATGCCATATTCAGCGTTACCATATAATCTTTGGGTTTTTTCTTCAATTCTGACAATACTTCAGAATACCTGCTTTCAGGATTTGACCGGTTGAATTTATCAATTTCATTATTCAGAATTAACTGATTTCCATCCTCAAAACTTCTGAGATACAACTTTATAAAGTCTGATTCGGTTTTGGATACGATAGAAGTGTCAAGGTCATTCCAGATTGATTTTACTTCTGATATCAGGTAGCTGTTCAGGTCGGCTTCAAAATTGCATGTATCCTGCATCTCGGATTTTCCATAATTATTTGGAGGATTGTTAAATAGCCGAATAAATCTTTTAAAATTACGGGTAGCTAAAAAGAATTTTTTTTCCTCATCAGTTGTGAGGATTATATATTTATCTCCGTAAACATCATTTAACTGATACAAGGTTTCTACTGATTTTTCCGGGTATCCAAACAGGAACTGGCTGATCAAAAATTCTTTTCCTTTGATTATTTCAGATATTATTGAATCGGAAGCCAAATCAGGCTCTCTTTTATTTTGGGCCAAAATGAAAAAGGGTGAAAGAATCAGAACAGTTATCAGGTACTTTTTCATTTTAGATGACTTGTTTTTCAATAAGTCATCCCAATGTTGCAACCATTACAGCTTTAATTGTATGCATCCTGTTTTCAGCCTGTTCGAATACGATGGAAGCTTTGCTTTCAAAAACTTCATCGGTTACTTCCATGGCATCTATTCCAAATTTCTGAAAAATTTCTTCACCCACTTTTGTTTCCCTATTGTGGAAGGCAGGGAGGCAATGCAGGAATTTTACATCGGGATTTCCTGTTTTTTGTAATACCTCACTATTCACCTGATATGGTAATAAAAGTTTTATCCTTTCTTCCCAGACTTCCGCTGGTTCACCCATCGATACCCAGACGTCGGTATAAAGAAAATCGCAATCTTTTACAGCCAGGTCAACATTGTCGGTAACAAGTATTTTTGCTCCGGTTTGTTTTGCAATTTCAGTACATTCTTTTTGTAATTCAGATGAAGGCTGGCAATGGAGTGGGGCAGCAGCCCTGAAATCCATCCCAAGTTTGGAAGCACCAACCATTAATGAATTTCCCATGTTGTTCCTTGCATCACCAAGGTAACAGAATTTTACTTCCGATAAAGGTTTGTCGATGTGTTCAGTCATGGTAAGAAAATCAGCTAATATTTGTGTCGGATGGAATTCATTGGTAAGCCCGTTCCAAACCGGCACTCCGGCAAATTCCCCCAAAACTTCAACTACATCCTGGCCGAATCCACGGTACTGGATACCATCATACATTTTTCCTAATACCCGTGCAGTATCTTTCATCGATTCCTTATGCCCGATCTGTGAACCGGATGGCCCAAGGTAAGTTACATGAGCCCCCTGGTCATATGCAGCCACTTCAAATGCACAATGTGTGCGGGTTGAGCTTTTTTCAAAAATCAGGGCAATGTTCTTACCCTTTAATTGCTGTTTCTCTGTTTCTGTATATTTTGCCTTTTTTAATTCTTTTGACAAATCGAGTAAATAATTGATTTCTTCGGGAGAAAAATCCAGAAGTTTTAAAAAGTTCCTGTTTTTAAGATTGATAGTCATAACGGCTGTATTTTTATGATGTTTTTTTAGTACAATAAACCATCCTTCGATCGGCTATCTGGCGGGAAGTCCAGTTTTTTTGTTTAAAAACATCAGGATCAGCCAGCGGTTTAAAATCAGAATTTTCATTTATCCTGAATTCATCAATTTCATATATTGTAAATCCGGATTCTAGTATCAGATCTATAATTTCTTCAATAGTATAATCCATTATCATTTCCTGTGGATGAATTTCAAGGTATAAATGTTTAATTTCATTTTTTAAAGCATCCTTCATGCCAAATAAAACCTTCCCTTCGCCACCATGAACATCAATTTTTACAATATCAGCAACGATATTTTCCATTGTTTTAAAAATATCGAATGGGATGCCTTTGACCATGTAACTTTTTTTTGTCTTTTGGAAAGATCTGTTCTCAAAAAATATTTCTTCTTCTTTATCAGATAATGCAATTTTGCAAGTTTTAATAGATTCAGATTGAAGAAGATTTTTGTTTTTTTCAAGAATCGGGTAAAATATTTTTGAGGGTTCAAAGGAATATATCGGGATTTTTTTGTTTAAAGAGTTTACATAAGAAGTGAAAAATCCATAATGGGCTCCAATGTCAATAAATGAAACAGGATCATTCTTAAGTAATTGTTCCAGGTGTGAAGTAACTTTTGGTTCATATTCTCTACCGTTAATATTTTGAGGAATATAACAACCTTCCGGATCATAAAACGGAAATGTAATGTTTTGAACAGTTAAAGAACCAATACGGGTTATTTTAAATTCTTTTCCAAACCTCCTGATACATTCCTGCCGGATTTGAATTTTATTCTGCATTCGTGAAGGAAAATAATAGATTTTTTGAAGTAAAGAATAAATTCCGAGGCTTTTAATTATGTTTATTAACCATTGTGACCTGATCGTTTTAAAAATGTGTGAAATCACTTTTAATATAAACTTCATTTTATTTACAGTTTTAATTTAGGTGGAATTGAATACTTTAAATTACAGGTAACAATATATCCAATATTAAAAAAACTTTAACAGCCGGTTACGCTTTTCAAGAGACTTAACAGCTAAAATCCCTGCAAAGTTATTCCACTTAAAAAATGTTTCAATCATAGTAAATCCTGTCTTTTTTAACATTTGCATATTTTCATTGATTGTCAAGGAAGTTAAAACTCCGCGAAGGCTCCTGGCCTTTTGAAGGATCATTTCATCAGTTAGCCCTTGTTGATTTTTAAAATCCCAGTGTAACTGATTATACATATCTTCACTTAAAGAACTGTTAGCTTTAACTTTTTCAGTAAAAATGAAAGCACCTCCATAGTTTAATGATTCATATATTTTCTTAATAACACTGTATCGATTTTTAACAGAAAGAAACTGAAGTGTATAAACTGAGACAATAAAATCAGCATTATCAAATGACTTCATTTTTATCAGATCAGATTCTATAAACTTTATATTTTTTTCAGAATGTTTTGTTTTTGCAAGTTCAACCATCGATTTACTTTGCTCAATACCTATAAACTCTATGTTTTTTTTATTTGAATGTTTTTGGTAAAGATTTGATAATGTTTCCCCGGTTGCTGATCCCAAATCATAAATAAAACTGTTATCGTTAATAAACCATTCACTGATGTCACAAACCATTTTTTGCAAACTGTCGTAACAGGGTACACTTTTACGTATATGTGAATCAAAACTTTCACTTACCTGTTTATCGAATTTCCATTCACCTTCAACTGCCGTAATTAATTTATCAACTTGCTTAGACATTGTTTTTTAATGATTAATATCTAAATATAGTTAATCTTCATATTCCATAGTAATTTTCGACCCGAATGTTTTATCTGCGAGCTTTTTTGCTTCAGTAATCACACTTTTTTTGCCACCTTTTACGATAAAATTCAGGCAGGCTTTTATTTTAGGTTCCATGGTTCCGCTCTCAAAAGTACCATTTTCAAGGTATTTAACAGTATCTGTATAATTCAGGAATTCAAGTTTTTTCTGAGTCGGTTGGCCATAATCCTTAAAAATAAACGGGACATCGGTCAGAACATAAAATTCATCAGCCCCGATATTAACTGCCAACAGGCTCGATGCCATATCCTTATCGATTACTGCATCGACTGTCCTGATGTCTTTATTTTCATCATAATAAACCGGGATGCCGCCACCACCTGCGGCAATCACGATATTTCCCTGCCTTGCAAGGATTGCGATAGTTTCTTTATTAATAATATCTTTAGGTTCAGGCGAAGGAACAACCCTTCTGTAGCCACCCGGATTTTTTGAGGATGTTTTAAAAATCCACCCTTTTTCTTTTGTTAAAATATCAGCTTCTTTTTTGGAATAAATTTTACCAATTCTTTTTGTAGGGTCAGAAAATGCTTTGTCGTCCGGGTCAATTTCTACCAGGGTTACCAATGTAATTACATTTCTTGTAATTCCGTGTTTATTAAGTACATTCCTGATCATACGTTCCAGCATATAACCTATCCCTCCCTGAGAATC
>JAFGGF010000151.1 GCA_016930735.1 Prolixibacteraceae bacterium | reverse complement strand
TCTTTATTACAGGTAAGGGATTTTATTTTTTTAATTGCCTAATTCTGAGTATAAAACAGCATTAAAAATTTGATTAATATTCTTTACTTGTTAAAAGATTGATAAAAAATAAGTATATTGCTAAATAATATAGGCAATTAGAATTTATTTGAATTTTAAGACGAGCAGAAAACTTAGCATCACCATAGTACTTTCCCAGAATTACTTTGATTGACAAAGGCACTGCCTCATAAAATTTTTCTAAAATAAATACTATGCTTTATTTACTGCAGAGCAGTATTTATTTAATAATTTAAAACAACAGAAATGAACATTTACGTAGGAAATTTATCATTCAAAATTGATGAAGAAGATTTAAAAAAGGTTTTTGAAGCATATGGAGAAGTTGACTCCGTAAAAATTATTACCGATAAATTCTCAGGAAGGAGCAAAGGTTTCGGTTTTGTGGAAATGTCTAACGATGAAGAAGCTAAAAAAGCAATTGACGGATTGAATAATTCTGAAATTGACGGTCGAAACATTGTTGTAAACCAGGCCCGCCAAAAAACAGAAACCAGAAGGAATTTTAACCGGCCCCGTTATTAAATCAAATGTTATGAAAGGTAAAGTTAAATGGTACGATGAAATTAAAGGATTTGGTTTCATCGTTACAGATGACGGAAAGGATATTTTTGTGCATCGAAGCGGATTAAAAAAATCTCACCTTGGATTAAAAGAAGGCCAGGTAGTTGAATTTGAAACAAAAGAAGGCGAAAAAGGCCCTGTAGCCTTTAACGTGGAATAATATTTAAAAATGCCGGCTAAATACCGGTGTTTTGTTTGCACTCCCACCCCAATCCATATTTTTTCTGAATTAGAAATAGTCTTCAGTATATAAATACTTAAGGCTTTTTGTATGTTATGTCCCCTTGAAGTTTTTCTGAATTTCTGAAACTTAAAACGGAATTACAATTCATCCCTGAAATTCAACAATACGGTGATAATTTTTTCTATACCCTGTAAAATCCTTTCAACTTTGAGATCGAAAATTCGCAGGATCGGACAATTCAAATTGTTACTGAATGCGGAAATTTGAAACGAAAACTCAAGGCAATGAAAACAATTATTTTAATGTTCATTTTATTTGGTTCCCTTTTCACACAAGCTCAGGTGAAAATCAGCGGAAAGGTTGCAGCAAAAAACGGAGAACCAATTCCAGGTGTAAATATTTACATTGAGAACACTTATGATGGTGCCAGTTCCGACAGTGCCGGATATTTCAGTTTTTCAACAACCGAAAGCGGCAAATTTGTAATTATTGCATCTTTTATTGGATATAAAACATGGAAACAGGAAATTGATCCGGATAAAGATACTGAACTTCAGATTGTTTTGCAGGAAAGCCTTACTGCCCTTGATGCTGTGACTATCACTGCCGGAAGCTTTGCAGCGGCTGATGAAACACGTGCCTCAGTTATGAAACCACTTGATATTTATACAACTGCCAGTGCAAATGGCGATGTAATGGCAGCAATGCGTACCATGCCAGGAACACAGGCAGCAACAGATGACGGGCGTTTGCTTGTCAGGGGCGGAGATGCTTACGAAACCCGCACTTATATCGACGGGCTGGTTGCTTCAAAGCCATATTATTCAAAAACTCCTGATGTTGCTACCAGGGGAAGGTTTGCGCCATCTCTTTTTAACGGTGTAATGTTTAATTCGGGAGGATATTCTGCCGAGTATGGACAGGCATTGTCGTCCGTCCTGATCCTGAATTCAAACGACCTTGCAACAGACGATGCAACCGGTGTTTCACTAATGACAATCGGAGGGGAATTAAGCAAAACCAAAAGGTGGGTAAATTCATCGCTTACACTTTCGGGAGGATATACAAACCTGGGATTATACGACAAGTTATTTAAAAGTTCAATCGACTGGAAAAAACCGGTAGAGTCGGTAAATGGAGCTGCTGTTTTCAGGCACAAAACCAAATCGAACGGGATGTTTAAAGGATATGTAACTGCTGATTGGGGAAATCTTTCATACAATATACCAAATGGCCAGCCCGGAGAATTTATGCAAATTGCAAACAACGGGGGGACTGTTTATTCCAACTTTTCTTACCGTGATTGTTTTACCGAAAAATCGTGCTTTAAAATCGGGATTTCTTCAACTTTCGAGGATAACATAATCGGGTTGGGAGAAGATGATGTAGATACCCGGGAATTAAATACAGAAATAAGGGTTACTGTTGTCCACGATGTTTCTGAAGCTACAAAAATTACCTGGGGAATGAACGATACCTATAATAAATATAATCAGGAATATTCAGAAAAAGAAGGAAGTATTTTTAAAACAGATTATAACGACAATTTAATTGGTGGTTTTATTGAAAGTGAAATAAAATTCAGCAAGAATTTTGCGATCCGCCCCGGAATCCGGTCTGAATATTCTTCTGCAATTAATAAATGGAATATAGCCCCAAGGTTTGCCCTGGCTTTAAAAACAAGTGATTCGGGGCAGCTCTCCGGCGCATTCGGATTGTACCATCAAACACCTCAATCGGATTACCTGAAATTAAACACAAACCTGGAATTTGAAAAGGCAACTCATTACATAGTAAGTTATCAGTCCGGTGATGTTAGCACCCGTTTATTCAGGGCTGAAGCTTACTATAAAACATATTCCGGATTAATAACTTATCAAAACGGAGAATATAATCTCCCGGCAAATTTGCAAAATAACGGAACCGGTTATGCAGGAGGGATAGATATTTTCTGGCGCGACCAGGAAAGTATCCCTGGCTTCGATTATTGGGTAACATATTCTTATATCAACACAAAACGGAAATATCAGGATTACCCTGAAAAGGCAACACCTTATTTTATTTCAGACCATAATTTTTCTGTAGTGGGGAAATACTGGTTAAGTAAAATCAGCACTCAGGTTGGCTTTTCGTTTACTGTTGCAAGCGGCAGGCCTTTCAACGACCCGAACACAGTTTCGTTTATGGATAAGAAAACAAAGCCATATTCTGATTTAAGCCTTAACCTGAGCCATGTTTTTTACATCGGCAACCAGTATTCGGTACTTTATTTTTCAATAAATAATGTCCTTGGTAACGATAATGTTTTAACCTATCGGCCTACCGGGATTTCCGATGCCGAGGGTAGTTATACAATGATTCCGGTAAAAAGAGATTTAAAACGGATGGCTTTTATTGGTTTATTCCTGAGTTTTTAAAAAATCAGTTGATCCTTAAAATTCAACAGTTCAGTAATGAAAAATTTCCAATCGAAAATAATAACAGCAATTTTGAATCAACAACAATTAAAAATTAATGTCATGAAACGTATTATTACCATCATTATTTTACTGGCAGCTTTTTCTGCCGCAGTGAATGCCTCAGGCTATGAAGAAACAATGAAGAAAGCCATCGGGAAAATGTATCAG
>JAFGGF010000150.1 GCA_016930735.1 Prolixibacteraceae bacterium | reverse complement strand
TTCACTTTTTACTGTTCACTGTTCACTATCTCACATCTATCGCATCTTCCGGGCAGGCCTGCCTGCATGCGTCACATTTGATACAAAGTTCCAAATCAATTCCATGCTTTTCATGTGGTTTGAATGCGATTGCATCAACAGGGCATTTCTGCGCGCAAAGCGTACACCCGATGCAGTTATCATTAACAGAATATTTTATCAAACCGGTACATTTCCCGGTTGGGCAAACTCCGTTTATATGTGCTTCATATTCTTCCCTGAAATATTTCAGGGAAGATAATACCGGATTCGGAGCTGAGCCACCCAAAGCACACAGGCTCCCTTTTTTAGTCCATTCTGCCAGTTTTTCCAATTCTTCAAGATCACCTTGTTTTGCCTTACCGTTACATAAATTATCCAGGATATCCAACATTTTTTTTGTGCCAACCCGGCAGAAAGTACATTTCCCACAGGATTCATTTTGTGTAAAAGACAGAAAAAAACGTGCTATATCAACCATACAATCTGTGTCGTCAAGCACTACCAAACCGCCTGACCCCATCATTGCCCCAAGTTCTTTCAGCGATTCATAATCGATTGGGGTATCACCCAAAGAAGCCGGGATACAACCTCCTGATGGCCCCCCTATCTGAACAGCCTTAAATTTCCTTCCGTTTGCAATACCGCCACCTATCTCATCAACTACCTGGTTTATTGTTATTCCCATGGGAACTTCAATCAGTCCTCCCCTGGCAATTTTACCAGCCAATGCAAATACTTTTGAGCCTTTGCTTTTTTCTGTGCCGATACTGTTAAATCTTTTTGATCCGTTTCTTATAATGTAAGAAATCTGGGCAAAAGTTTCGGTGTTATTGACCAGTGTGGAATGCCCCCATAATCCTTTTTCTGAAGGAAATGGCGGGCGTATGTGCGGAAAACCCCTGTTTCCCTGTATTGATTCAATCAAAGCTGATTCTTCTCCGCAAACAAATGCTCCGGCACCTTCATAAATTGAAACTTCAAAATTAAAACCGCTTCCAAGAATATTTTCACCGATGTAACCTTTTGCCCTGCAAATGCTAAGTGCTTCCCTGATCCTTCTTACAGCCAATGGATATTCCGCCCTGATGTAAAAATAGCCTTGCGCAGCACCCACTGCATAAGCTCCTATAACAACTCCCTCAATAACCCGGTAAGGATATGATTCAAGAAGCATGCGATCCATAAAAGCACCCGGGTCACCTTCATCACCATTACAGATCAGGTATTTACAATCATCATCCTGTTTGGCAACCAGTTCCCATTTCATTCCGGTCGGGAAGCCAGCACCGCCACGGCCTCTTATTCCGCTTTCTTTTACAATCTGAATTAATTCTGAGGGATCCATTTTTAAAGCTTTTTCAAGCGCTTTAAATCCCAGCTTCGATTTGTATTCCTCAACATCAAGCGGATTAATAATTCCACGGTATTCAGTTGCAATTGGTATTTGTTTTCCCAGGAAAGAAGAAACCTGTTTTTCCCTTGGATTCAGCTCATACCGTTCAATTCCGTCCCATTTGCTGTCGGTTTGTATATTTTCGATTGAATTCAAAAAACGGTTTTTAAAACGTGTAAGGAAACCGGAAGCCTTAAAATGGTTATCAATAATATCTTTTACATCCTGAGGTTTAACTTTTGAATAGAGTTTGGTTTCATTGCTGTTGTACGGGACAATTTCCACAAGAGGCACCTGGTGGCACATACCTACACAGCCAACATGTTTTAATTTAACATTTAATCCGTGTTCGTTGACCACTTCTTCAACAGTCTGACGGATTTCTTCACTGCCGCTGGCAACACAACATGAACCGAGCCCGATCCTAATTTCGCCTTCTATTTCAGAGCCATCAGCTCTCCGTGCTTTTTTACTGCTTTTTTTATTTTTTTTTGATTCAAAATCTTTAATAATTTGACCTACCTGACCCGATTCTACATGCCCGTATGTCACATTATCTATCTGTACAACCGGTGCCAGGGTACAACACCCCAGGCAACTGACTTTTTCCAGCGTATATTCTCTTTTTTCGTCAGTGATCTGCCCCTCATTTAATTTCATTTCCCTGCGGAATGCATCGTAAACCTGTACGGCCCCTTTCACATGGCATGCTGTTCCAACGCAAACCTTAATCATATGATTTCCGACAGGTTCAAGCCTGAATTGAGAATAAAAGCTTGCCACGCCAATTATATCAGAAGCAGTAATTTCAGAGTTTTCACTTATTCTTCTGAGAGCATTTTCAGGGAGGTAATTAAAATGGTTTTGAATTGCCTGTAAAATGGGGATCAGGCTTTTCCGGGTTTTCCCTTTTTCCTGAATTATATTATCTACAATCTGAATTTCGTTTTCCATAAATCCCTGTTCCTGCCTTATTTATTACCAAAACAATATAATCCGCTGACTCCCCTGATCAGTATTTTACCTTCAGCAAATGCAGGAGTTGCAAATCCTTCTTCCCCCAACTTAGGTGATCCTAGTACTTTTGCCTCTCTGCTTAATTCCAGAATGTGCATAACACCGTCTGTATCAATGGCATATATTTTATTATCGGCAACTACAGGAGATGCATAAAATCCGGTGCCGTAATCTTCTTCCCATAACAAATCACCGGTTTTTGCATCGTAACAAACCAATATTCCATAACTGGTTGCTACAATGAGCAATCCATCCGCACATACAGGGCTTGCAACTTCCGGCAGGTAATAATCATCTTCCCATTTAATTGTTGCAGTTAGAGGGTCAATTGCTGCCAGCCGGGCATATTCATTGGCTGCAAATACCATCCCCTCGCCGGTTGTAACCGAAGGACCAACTTCTCCCATCATACATTCAACCTTCCATAGTTCTTCACCTGTTTCAGTATCATATCCGGCAACAATCGGGTCTGCTGTAAGAATAACCTGCATTTTACCTTTAAATACAGCTAAAACTGGGCTTGCCCACGAAATGCCGCAGTCACGTTTGGTTTCCCAAACTGTTTCACCGTTTTCGGCATTCAATGCCAGAACCTTACCTCCGCTGTTTGTATCGAACTGAACAAACACTTTATTATTCCATGTTATTAACGAAGATGAATGCCCGTAATGATTATTAGGCATTCCAAGATTCCTTCCCCACACCCTGTTTCCATTCATATCGAAACAAATGATGTCGCCATTTGCGAAAATTCCAAATACACGTTTCCCATCGGTTGTAAGCGAAGGAGCAGCAAGGCCGGTGTCATCTGAAACTTTGGGCATTTCTGCAGGTGAACCAGGGATATTTTCAACTTTTTTCGACCATAGGAGATTGCCGGAATTTATATCGAAACAATAAATTTCCCTTACCTCTTTATTGCCTCCTGAAAGAAATACTTTGTTTCCCCATATTACAGGGGAATTATAGCCTGGTAATGAAATTTCGATTTTCCATAAAAGATTTGTCCCGGAAGCTCCGTTCCAGTTAACAGGAATATTTTTATGAGTGCTTACACCATTCCCCCAGGGGCCCCTGAAGCTATTATAATTAGAATTTATTTGTTCTGCAGTAATTGCACCTGCTGACGATACAGGTTTTGGTTCTGTTACAGAATTATTTGTTTCTGAACCTGTAGATTCCTGTTGAGCTTCAACTTCAGAATTAACCGGTTCATGAGTTTCACTGGTTTCTTCGGTAAAAGGATTTTCTAAACTATTGTTGTCAGAAGCTTTTCCTACATCAACTACTTCTATTCCTTCATCTGTATCATTAGTGACCTGTTCAGCAACCATTTCGTTTCCTTTATAACTATCGAGGTGGTCGACAGAAGCAAACGAAGCAATTAAAGCCAGTACAATAACAGTTGAACCCGTTATAATAATCCATTTCTGTGCCAGTATTCTTCCGAAAATTTCATTTTCAGATTCAGGTACAGGTTGTTCAATTTTTGCTTTTAATGAATAATAGGATCGTAATCCAAGTGCAAAAACAACAGCACCGAATAATAATAAAAATGCCCCTGTTTTAACTTGCCATCTGCTGTTAAAATATGCCTTTCGTACAAGCAGGTCAAAATTCCTGATTTCTTCTTTCAATTCATCATTATTAGGTTCAGATTTCAGCCTTTCAACCAAAACTTCAATTGTTTTGCTTTCCAAAGGTTCGCTTTTCGCAAACTGCAAATAGTTTAGTAAAAGCAACAATGAAACTGTAATACAAAAAATCCCTGAAACCAGCGATATATTTTTTGAAATTTGAATCTTATCTGTTATCGACATTTTGTAATTATCATTTAATATTATATTATCTGTCAACCGGGCAATAATCCATACAGCGTCCGCAACTATAGCAATCGCCCCGGTTAGGTGTATAATCCTGTTTGCGTCTGTAAACAACCTGATTTAATAATGTTAAACCGATTACCAAACCGATAAAGCCACCCAGAATCCAGCTTCCGGTATAAAATTCCTTCCTTTTCAACCTTGCATCTTCAACCAATATATCCATTGTTTTTCCGGAAGCCAAAAAGGTTTGAATATCAATATTATCAGGATCATCTTTTAATTCAGGATGTTGAATTAGTAATTCAGCAAGATAAACATCGGGATGTGCCTTGGATAAATAGGTATGTGATTTAGAGCCAACAAATCCACCAATGAGGACCCACAGAGGTATTACTGCAGCATATATTATAAATTTTTTAGCATCATATCTGGATGACTTAGTCACCTTTTCTTCAGTTGGGAAGTCGATCGCATCAAATGGGCATGATGTTGTGCATAGTTTACATTGGATACATTTCGATGGAGTTATAGACATATGCCATTTCGAGAATTTCGACATCCAGTTCAGTAAAACACCGTAAGGGCAAAGAAAACGGCAGTAGGGCCTGGCAATAAACATTCCCATTAAAAGAAAAACAATTCCCAGGACAATCATATGAAACGGTGCATCCATCCTGAAAATGCCGATAAACGGGTCGTATCGGCATATAATAAAGTCGGTTCCGGTAGCAGCATAAAGCACAGCCAGCCCTAAATACAGGTAAGGAAAAATTCCCAGTGTTTTCCTGAGCCACCGCGGCATTGAAAGAGGTTTAATTATAACCAGGTCCTGAATTGCGCCCAACGGACAAGCTCCGGCACAAAATGTCCTTCCAAAAAATAATGCATAAACAAGGGGCAGCAGGAAAAAAAGCAACGCCGTTACAGATATTGCATATGTAGCATCAAAAAATGTCAATGTAACATTCTGGATACCTCCAATTGAACAAATACATCCATTTCTGTAAAACCCAAAATAGATCATTGAAAAAACTGATAACCATAAAATTCCCTGACGTGACCTCTTTCTAATAACCAGATATGAAGCGAGTGAAAGAACTGCCAGTAAAACAGCTACGTCGAAATATTCCATTGCCCCGGAACGGGGTTCAGGAGTAACTGGGTCGGGTTGTTCATAGCCGCTATCAAATTCAGGTTTTGGAAACCTTTGTTGCTGAGCAGGGAGTTGCAGACTCAAAAATAAAAGCAGAAAAGTTAATAATATATAGATTTTCGGTTTCAATTTGATATTGGATTTTTGATATTCGATATTGGATATTAGTTATTGATATTTGATTTTTTTATATTTTTTCACTGTTTTCTGACTTACAAGGGTTTCGACCAGCTTCCTTTTACCTGGTAAGCTTCGCTTGCTTTCACTCTTTTAATTGCATCGGAAGGGCATACTCTTGCAATAGAACATTCGTTGCAATTCACACAAATATGATGCATAATTTGCAAATGCAGAGAACCGTTGCCAAAAGATGTGCACCCCTTGACACATTTGGCACAACCAATACATAATTCTTCATTAATAACATATTCGAAGTAAGGTTCTTCTATAAATTTCCGTTCGATGGCTGAAGTCGGGCAAAGTTGGTTTTCAGCCGCAGTGGAACGTTCATTTGCATCCGGTTTCAAATAACCACCACATAAGTCGCAATATCCACATAAATCGAAGGCATGGATACATTTTACAGCCGAAGGATTTAAGACACATTCAGTGGCACACCTTCCGCATTGGTTGCATTTAAATGGGTCAATCTGCCAAACCCATTCACCAGCAGTGGCACGGCTGGCTGCCAAAACTCCAAGACCCCCAATAGCCAGGCCCAGGGTTAACCTACCACTTTTTCGGATAAACTCCCTTCTGTTTTCAGCTTTCTTTTCCATTTTCCCTTTGTTTTTCAGCTTGTGGTAAATTACAATGTGTAAATTTCTGGCAACCTTTACATACCGGTGAAACTTTGCATTCTGCAGCTCCGGCTATTTGATGGTTTATTGCCAGAATGGCCGTAATAATCCCGATTCCTCCCAGAATTACCCATCTGCCGCTGTTTTTAACAAATTCCCTTCTTTCCATATTAAACGGGTTCAAATAAGCGAATCATTTTTTTATTAAAATCGACGGCATAAATATTCCCGTTTTCATCGGAAACAACCTCTGGTGCATACCCTTCATCAGTAAACTTTTCGGGTGCCGCTACAACACATTTAAACTCACCCGAAGGTTTATAAATTTTTATCCTTACCAATCCTTTTTCACTGGTTACAAAACTTCCATCAGGCAAAAAGGTAAACTGCGCCGGATTACAACAACCGCTGAATCCATCGATCTGTACAGATGAAGCCTGCCAGAATTCACGCATACTGCCATCCAAAGAATAATTTTCAAGCGAATGATTTCCCGGATTTACTACCCATAAATCTCCGTAAGTATTAAATGCCAGGTCGAAATAACCACTTGGGACAATAAACCCATGCAGTGCAGCTTCCTCATGTTTTCCTTCGAAATCACTTATTTTTTGCCCATCCATGGTGTAACGAAGCACTTTCCTCAATCCTGCATCGGCAATGAATAATTCGTTATTCCAAACAGCAAGCGAAGTTATTACTGAATTTTCTCCCAGTGAATCCCATTTTTTTATTAACTCTCCATTAATAGAATAGGTTGAAATATAATTATTAAAACCAATTATAATATAAGTTGAATCAACTGCAATACTTGTAGGAAAATCGTTAAGTTCAATTTCTTTAAGCAGGTTGCCACTATTACTGATAACCTGTAATCGCTGATCGCCAAGAACATATAATTTTTGTTTATAATAAGCAATTCCTTCAGGATTCTCAAAAACAAGCCTGAAGTTTTTTGTCTCTTTATACTGAATTAAATCAGGATCGACTTTTGTGTACTCATCAACACTGAATTCATAAGGATTCTCTCCTTGTTTATCTGGCCGAGTAGAGGTAAAATCTCCAACAATAATGACAACTACTACAATGGTCAACAAAATGAGAAATATTACAATACCTTTGTTTTTCATATCTACAATCGCATATCAATACAAACCATTTTTTTCGAATCGCGTAATACCAGGAATCCATCGGCCAAGGCAAACGGAGCCCAGGCATCGTGTGCATCTTCAATAACCTGAACCTGTTCCAACTTAGTATATTCTTTTGTACTGAGCCTTAATATAGTAAGAACAGCCTGGTCATCCAAAATAAAAAACTTATTATCGGCAATAAAAAACGGCCCCAATCCAAACCTTTCTTCTTTACCGCTTGACCAGATTACGTTTTTTGTATTACCAGGAGTAACGCATACAAACTGATTTCGTAAAGCACCTCCGTCTTTTGGGAGGATGCCAAACAAATGCCCATCATAAAAAATTGGGGTTTGCTGCTCACAGGCAAGCCCGTCTTTCGGTGCATATTCATCTAAAACCTTAGTGCTGAAAACACCATTTTCTTCGGAAAGCTGAATAACCATAGAACCGGCGCCATAGCCGGCAGTCAGGAAGATCTTACCATCGGGCATACATACCGGCGATGGGGCTATAACCGAATGATTCCAGGCTGGCTCTTCCCAAAGCACAGAACCGGCATTAGGCCCGTCGGCTGCTACAGCAACCAATCCCCCTATTGCACTGTAAACATACATTTTCCTCCCGCCAAATGTAAAAGGCACAACCGAAGAATGTGACATTTTCCAACCATTGGGATTTGGAGTTTCCCAGATTTTATCCCCCGTTCTGCAATCTACTGCTATCATAAGTGAGGTTCCTCCTAATCCAATTATTGCATTTCCATCATCAATTAACGGACACTGGCCTGTGTACCACATGGGAACTTCGACCTGATAGTCTTTTTCGATATCAATCCCCCAAAGGAGATTGCCCGATTCCCTTTCAACACACATTGTATGGCACCGTGGCCCGATTGTCAGAATAAAATCATCGGTAACTGCCGGAACGGTCCTGGCCATCCCATGGTTGCGTTTTATATTTACTTTATACCACCGCCTCCAGATTTCTTCACCGGTTGTTAACGAATGGCATCGTAATACATCGGACCTTGCCTCTTCATCATAATCTAAAATGTAAACAAGCCCTTTATAAATTGCAGCTCCTGAATGCCCTTCACCCAAATCAAGCGACCAAAGGATTTTCGGGACTTCAGCGCCAAAATTATCTTTTAATTTTACCGGAGATTTAGAAATATTGTTAATATCGGCTCCTCTGAACCGGGGCCAGGTTTCATCAAGGACTTCAAAGTTATCGGTAACCCTCTCAAAATTCTCTCCTATAACTATATTTTCCTCAATAACAATTCCTTTGCCCCTGTTGTCTTTTCCCGGAAGGCTTTCTTCAAAATCACTCGTCGGATTTGCAACCAGCCACCACGAAAAAACAACAATTGCTACAAAAGCAACAGTTACAGTCACAGATTTTTGTATCAGTTTAGATTTCATCAATATTAAACAATAGCTTCAGCTTTAAGAGTATAAAGATATATATTTTGAAATCCTGAATTGTTAATGAGATATTAACAGATTAAATTATAATGCTTTTAAATTATACACCATCATTACTTCTCCATGCCTCATGTATAATTTTTCGTTGGCTACAAAGGGATGTGCCCAGTGTGGACCGCTTCCTTTGGTAATCCTGAACTGACTAACGACTTTAAATTCACCTGGATCAGGTTTCACCAGCCCGACATTTCCGCGTTCGTTGTAACAATATAACATTCCGTCAGCCATTACTAACGATCCTTTCGTATCCCATTTGGTCTCCCATTTGACTTCACCTGTATTCCAATCCATACATACCCAGTTCCCCTGGCTGTTGCTCGACCAGTTAGCACCATACATATACCCGTTGTAAAGAACAATTCCCCCATGGTGGTTATCCAGAGTATGGTCAACGTATTTTTCTGAAACTGCGGTGCCTGAAGAATTCATTTTCAGCATAACAGCCGGGTAGTCGTAACCCATAGAAATGAAAATCTCATCATCTTTAAATATCGGGGTATTTGTCCAGATTAAACCGTTGTCCTGCCATTCCCATTTCTCCTTGTCAAAATATTTATAATGCCAGGCAATTTCACCTGTTTCAGGAATCAGGGCCATAATCTCCATTCCTGTTACTGCCAAAATATTCCTGAAATTTTTGTATTTATAAATTGTAGGCGAAGCATACGCCCTTGCACCTCCCAGCGATTTACTTTGCCAAACCAATTCTCCTGTAAATTTATTAAAAGCTACAACACTGGTTTTATTACCACCGGGAGTGCTCAGAACAAGGTCGTCAACAATTAAGGGAGTTTCAGAATTCCCCCAAACGTGGTATTCGCATTCGTAATTTTTATCAACTTCTACTGCCCAGTTTTCTTTACCTGTTTCCCGGTCGAAACAAACCAGCCTGCCTGTACCACTTTCAATATAAACACGGTTTCCTTCGATAGTCGGTGAACTCCTGGTATCGGGGTAAGATTGATTCCATGAACGCCCATAGGGCACCTGCCAGAGTATTTCTCCGGTAGAAGTCATTTTTGTTAAATAATCAAGGGTATCTATCATTCCAGATATAAATATCTCATCTTCTGTGGCTATCGGTGAAGACCAGCCTTTACCAAGTCCTTCAACTTCAAATAAAAGCTCGGGTCCATTTTCAGGCCATTGTTTTAATAGCCCTGTTTCAGCAAAATGCCCGTCACGATTTGGTCCACGCCATTGGGTTACCTGAGCTGAAACCGTATAAGAGATAATAAATAAAAGGATAATGTTTAATGATGTTTTCATAATAAAAGGCTTTTTGATTTTAAACGATTACAAAAATATAAATGTATATCAATTAACACGCAATTTGCGGTAAATAGAAGTTTTAATCATATAAACAATTAATTAAACAGGGATTTTAAAAATAATGAAGTTACATTACTAAATAATGTTTCCAATAGTTTTTAATATTTGAAGT
>JAFGGF010000024.1 GCA_016930735.1 Prolixibacteraceae bacterium | reverse complement strand
CTATTTGCTCTTCAAGTTCGCTTAATTCCTTTTCTTCAATTTTCCCAAACCACTCCATCATTTGTTTTTTTGCACGATCCTTAACATCAGGCGTTATACATTCAGAAATCTGTGAAATGGCAAACATCAAAACGCCAAAATCATCTGAAAATCCGATTATTGGTGAAAAATCAGGAATGGCATCGAGCGGAAGGATAAAATAACCAAGGGCAGCTGCTATCATTGCTTTTGTTTTTACTGGTACACTTTTATCAGCCATTGCATAATAAAGCAATAATACTGCAAAAACGACCTTTTGTCCTGCTTTTTTGGAAAAGTCCTTCAGTTTTTTCCAGAGAGATTTTTTAGTATAATATTTTGAATATTTATCATCCATTATTTCAGACTTGCATTGTTATAATCGATGAATTCACTAAAATAGATTTCGGAAATTTTATCCAGAATCATGTTCACCTCTTGATATGTTTCAGCGCGAAGCAATTGAATTTTCAATTCCCTGAAATTTGGCAACCCGGGAAAATATTTGGCAAAATGGCGGCGCATCATCAGGATTGCATTCCGTTCATTGTCTTTCCATTTTATATTTAACTGAAGCTGTTCTTTCACATTATCCACAACTTCTTTTACCGAAACCGGCTCTGGCAATTTGCCTGCATCCAAATAATTTTTTATCTCCCTGAATATCCACGGACGGCCAATTGCCGGTCTGCCAATCATCAAACCATCCACTCCCGATTGCTCATATAGCTGTTTTGCTTTTTGTGCAGAAGTAAGATCGCCGTTGCCAATTACAGGAATTGAAATGCGTTGATTTTCTTTTACTTTCGCAATAAGCGACCAGTCGGCCGCTCCTGAATATAATTGTTCACGGGTACGTCCGTGTATTGCAAGTGCGACAACACCAACATCCTGCAACCGTTCCGCTACTTCTATAATTGGTTTGTCTTTTTCATCCCAGCCAAGACGTGTTTTAGCCGTTACAGGCAGGCTGACTGCCTTAACAATTTCCGCAGCCATATTTTGCATTTTTGGCAAATCTTTCAGTAATGCTGCTCCTGCACCATGCCTGATTATTTTTTTCATCGGGCAACCAAAATTGATGTCGATAAAATCAGGCTGAAATTCCTCAACAACCTTAGCCGCGTATACCATCGAATCTATGTTATGCCCGTAAATCTGAATGGCAACAGGCCTGTCGAAATCATAAAGTTCCATCTTTTCCTTCGATTTCCTGACATTCCTTATCAAGGCTTCAGAAGAAACAAACTCGGTGTACAAAACATCTGCTCCATACTTTTTACACATGTAACGAAAAGAATTATATGTGACATCTTCCATAGGTGCCAGAAAAAGGGGCAAATGTCCTAAATCCAGATTCCCGATCTTCATTTTGGAAATAATTCTGAAACAAAAATATATTTTACACGCAACTTTTCACAGTGAACTTCCGTCTAAACGAAAATATCCGGCAAAATGAAAAAATTAATTTTAATTATCGCATTATTTTTATTTGCCTTTGCATGTGAGGATAAAGTTTCAGAAAGCAATTTCGGTTTTAATGGAGAACTGCAGTTAAAACACGGTCAGATTGTATATTCCGACAACAATGATATTTCGCTTGAAATCCTGAATATAAATGACAGCCGCTGTCCATCTGATGTGGTATGTATCTGGGCCGGTGAAGCAAGAATTTTTTTGGAATTTAAAAATACTACAACTACAATATTTGAATTATGTACCGGTGGTCCTTTAAAAGATACGATCGATAATTATATTTTTGAATTAATGAACGTTTCTCCTTATCCGGTTTCTACCGAAACACTTGAACTGGATGATTACACAATTAAACTGAATATAACAGAATTATAACATCTGTTACTGAAAAAGGTGTTCTATCAAAATTTTCAAACCAATCCCGACTAAAATTATTCCTCCTAAAATGATAGATTGCCGGCTTCGTTTTGCCGGAATATTCTTCCCAAATAACATTCCCAGCATTGATGCAAGGTAAGTAACAAATCCAATTATAATTACAGGTAACAGAATTTTTATATTCAGGAAGCCGTAACTCAGCCCCACTACCAGTGCGTCAATACTGGTTGCAACCGATAGGCTGATTAAAACCAAAGGTTTAAAGGGATTAAAATCCTTCAGTTTCCCATCTGATTTAAAGCCTTCTATTATCATCCTAACACCTACAATAAGCAACAATCCAAAAGCAATCCAATGGTCAATTGAAGAAATCAGGTCTTTTACTGAAATTCCAATAAACCAACCAAATGCAGGAAATACAGCCTGAAAAAACGCCAAAGAAAATGCAATAATACAAGCCTGCTTGAAACGGATTTCTTTACGAACCAAACCGCAAGAAACAGATACAGCGAATGAATCAAAACTTAATCCTATTCCTACTAATATGAATGTGATTATTTGTGAAAAATCCATATAATTTAATAGAACCAC
The DNA here is from genome assembly GCA_016930735.1 of Prolixibacteraceae bacterium. Lineage (GTDB taxonomy): Bacteria > Bacteroidota > Bacteroidia > Bacteroidales > Prolixibacteraceae > JABMQB01. The sequence continues at coordinate 8,520 of JAFGGF010000024.1, read as the reverse complement.
AAAAATAATCTTTTACTTCCAATCTGATAAAAATATATAGAGATTAAAGAATTTTCACAAAAACTGTTATAAATTAATATTGAAATCGTCGAATATTTCAGAATGACAACTGACGAATTTAAACAACATATCATCCCGTTTTCAGGAAAGCTTTATCCGATGATTAACAGGATATTGAAAGATGAAGAGGAATCGCGTGATGCCGTTCAGGATTTAATGCTGAAACTTTGGGACCGCAGGAAAGAGCTTGGAAAATGTTTGAATTTAAATGCCTATATAACAGCGGCTGCAAAAAACTATTGTTTCGATTTACTGAAGAAAAAGAGGCCTTTGCGAATGGGAGAAAAGGAAGAGTTTAAGGTTCAGAACTTACATTCGGAAGAAAAAAGCCTGGAATTAAAAGAAAGCCATGAAAAGGTACAAAATATTATTTCAAACCTTCCGGACAGATACAGAGAAGTAATAAGAATGAGGGATATTGATGGATTTTCATTCGATGAGATCAAAGAAATGACCGGTTACGAAATCCCTTATATAAGGGTAATTCTTTCACGGTCGAGGCTGAGAGTAAAAAGTGAATTATTAAAAATTTACAATTATGAAGAAGGATCAAAAAAACAATTTGTTGACCAGATATTACAGGGGTGAATCCACATTGGATGAGGAAGCAATCCTGAAAAACCTGATCCTTGATGAAAAGGTTGAATCTCCGGAGTCTGATGCATTTAGCTTTTATAAGTCTGAAGCAGGGATTCCCGACGGTTTTGAAGAAGAAATCTTTAAAGCCATTCAAAATAAAGAAAAAAGACGGATCCATATTAAACGTAGCTTGTACAGCATATCATCCATCGCCGCCATGCTGGTGTTGGTTTTAAGTATTTACCTGAACATCAGGAATAAAAAAACAAAAGAACTTGAAAACAACTTTTTTGTAATGGAACAGGCCATGTACCAGGTTTCAGAATCAATTCAACCTCAGGAAGAGGAAGAAATGTTTGTATTATGGATTGATGAAGACACGCCAATAATAATTAACTGAAATTAAAGATACAGGAATTAAGAATATTATACATTGACTTACTGTGATTTATATAAATAAAATATTGATAGTTATTAAAACATAAAAATAAAAGACATGAAAAGAATTATTGTAATAGTTTTTGTTTTATTGTTCGCTACACCTGTTTTTTCACAGGATATATTCTCGTACCTGACCGAGAATTATGCAGACAACAACGGTTTTAGCGCAACTAAAATCACCAACGATATGTTTGACCTTTACCTCAGGAAGAAAAACATAGAAAAAGATTCACCGGTTTACGAAACTCTCAAGAAATTGGATAATATTTTAGTTGTTTCACAAAATAATTATGAATCTGACAATGAAATTGATTTATCAGACCTGCATGATGAAATTCTTTCCAATTACCAGGACGAAGATTACGACCTTTTTAAGACCGAAAAGAAAATGGGTGAGGATATTAAGGTTTATTTAAAGAAGGAAAATGAAAAAGTGAGTTCGCTCGCCCTGGTAACAGCTTCCGAATCGTCGGTAAACCTGATTGAAATGAATGGCGATATCGACTTGGCCAATTTAAGCGAATTAAGCAAAGTGTTAAATCTGAGAGGATTGGAAGCTTTATATAAAGTGAATAGCAACTCATATTTTTATGGTTGGGATGGTAATCTGACACTTCCTGATTTAAATTCATCAGGATGGGTTACAGGAGATTTTGATTTCAGGGACTTTAATTCCAATGACTATTTTACAGGATTTGGAATAGAGGAATTACAAAAACGTATTGAAGAACAGAATTTTCTAAGCCAGGAACAAAAAACATTGCTTGAAAAACGTGCCTGGGATTATTCCCAGAAGCAAAAAGAAATGGCTGAAAAATACCGGCAAATGGCTGAACAATACGGCCGTAATCCAATATTTCTGACTTATCCAGGCGATACAACCAATGTTTATTTTATTGACGGGAAAAAAGTCAAAGCCGAAGATGTTAAAAATATGGCAAAATCAAATAAAATTCAAGGCTTTGAAGTAAAAACATCGGATGATGGAAAAAAGACAATAATACTTACAACTAAAAAAATCGATACAGATAAAAAATGATTTTAAAAATACTTACTCACTCCACCGTAACTGATTTTGCCAGATTCCTTGGCTGGTCGACATTACAACCACGCAGGATGGCAATATGATAAGCCAGTAACTGGAGCGGTATTACAGCCAGCAACGGTGCAACAGCGGGATGTGATTTCGGAATTTCCAATACATCTTCAACCATTTCCCTGAGCCGTTTATCACCTTCGGTAATAACCGCAATAATATTTCCTTTGCGGGCTTTAACTTCCTGAATGTTACTGACAATTTTCTCGTAATAATTATCCTGAGGGGCAACAACAATAACAGGCAGGTTATCGTCGATCAGTGCAATGGGGCCGTGTTTCATCTCGCCGGCAGCGTAACCTTCGGCATGGATATATGAAATTTCTTTCAGTTTCAAAGCACCTTCAAGGGCAACCGGGAAAAGGTAGCCCCGCCCCAGGTAAAGGGCATTTACAGCGTTTTTGTATTTTTCAGCAACTTCTTTAATATGAGGATGGTTCATCAATATTGTACGGGCATTTTCAGGAATTGCAGATAATTCTTTAATCAGAGTTGAATACAGATCTTCGGAAATTGTATTTTTCTCCCATGCAATTTTTAATGCCAGCATGGTTAAAACAGTAACTTGTGCCGAAAATGCCTTGGTTGAAGCTACCCCGATTTCAATTCCTGCATGGGTATATACACCTGCCCTTGTTTCACGCGAGATAGTTGAACCAACAACATTGCAGATACCCAGTAATAATGCTCCTTTTTCCTTTGCCATATTAAGAGCTGCAATGGTATCGGCTGTTTCTCCACTCTGACTGATAGCAATAACAACATCTTTTTCTGAAAGAATCGGATTCCTGTACCTGAATTCAGAAGCATATTCAACTTCAACAGGTATCCGTGCATATTCTTCAATCAAATACTCACCGATAAGCGCAGCATGCCACGAAGTGCCACAACCTATAATAATGATCCTTTCTGCATTAACTATCTGAGGGAGTACATCAATCAGGCCACCCAGTACAATATCGTGCTGCCCGGGCCTGAGCCGTCCCCTGAATGTATCGGCAATTGTTTTGGGTTGCTCAAAAATTTCTTTCAGCATAAAATGCTCAAATTCACCCTTGTCCAATTCACCGATCTCCAGGTTCAGTTGCTGAATTTTTACCGAAACCGGATTGTTTTCAATATTCCGTAATGTAAAACTGTCTTTTTCAATTATGGCAATATCATAGTCGTTGAGGTAAACAACATGTTCAGTAAATTCCACAATCGGACCGGCATCTGAAGCCACATAGTATTCCCCTTTCCCGATACCGATAACAAGGGGGCTTCCTTTACGGGCTGCAATCAGTTTATTTTGTTCATCATGCGAAATTACAACAATTCCATAAGCTCCCACAACCCTTGAAAGTGCCAGCCTGACTGCGTATTCTGCCGTAACTTCTTCATCCTGTTCATAAAAATATTCAATCAGGTTTGCCAATACTTCCGTGTCGGTATCCGATAAAAATGTAAAACCTTTTTTAATAAGGTCGTTTTTCAGGTCGGCATAATTTTCAACGATCCCGTTATGAACCAGCGAAAATTTATTATTCATTGAAGAATGCGGATGTGCATTAATATCGTTGGGTTCGCCATGAGTTGCCCATCTTGTATGCCCGATACCAATATTTCCGTTTATTTCCTTATCAGCTATAAAAGCTTCAAGGTCGCTTACTTTCCCTTTTTGTTTATAAACATGTATTCCGTTGTTGCATAATGCTATTCCTGCAGAATCGTAACCACGGTATTCAAGCTTTTTTAAACCGTTAATCAAAACAGGATAAACATTCTTATTCCCGATGTAACCTACTATTCCACACATATTTAATTGTTTCGGGATTTTTAATCTTATTGAAGTACTTTGGAATATGCAATATTAAGCTTAATACCGCCGGCTTCTCCCGATCCTTTTAAGACAACTCTTCTGAACTCAGAATTTTTATTTGCAGTACCAAGGTAAAAACCATTGTTACCAAATTCTCCCTTAATTATTCTTTGCATTTGCTGTGCAATATTGAACCGGTATGTATAATCAGAAGTTTCAAGCGTGCCTCCGTAATATGTGGTACTGAAGCTGTAATCCACAGGAAGGTATTCCTGACCGTCATCATTAATAAATGTAAGCAGTAATCGGGCAGGCGGTTCAAAATTCAAAATATCAGAAGCAATTGTATCAACCTGAAAAACCAATTCAGCTTTATTAATTGCAATATTCACAGAATCTTTCCAAAAATCCAGCCCTGGAATATAGATTTTTGACCTTAAACCTCCTGTCGATTGTATATAAAGGTTTTCAGAAACAATCTGTTCATTGTCTATCAATCCGTTAATCTGCGATCCCGAATATTCATGCTTATAGCTATTTACACGGACATCAAGGCTGGACACAACCAACGGCACTGATAACGTATCCTGTTCACCGGTTTCAGCATTGGTTTCATGATAATAAATTAATACAGCCGAACCATTTACATAATCGTTCGAAAGCATTTCCATCGTAATAATTGTTCCGTTCTGGTCAACATCCTCAACTCCAAAATACAATCCTTTAAAAAAATCAAAATAAGATTCTATATCCCAGATTTGAGTCGAATCTGCTGAAATAAACCGTTCAGCCAGTTCCATATCAAGAGGGATTTTAAGGGTTTGATACAACGTGTCCAGTTTGCCGGAAGTAGAATCAACTGTAACTGTACGTTTCGGGATAAATTCATATTCTGCCAGAACATTATCTTTCTTATATGATGACAGGTCCTCATCCTGATAATATTTTTCAGTATCGGAAAGAGGCTGATCCAACTCATAAATTTTTAAATGTTGAGGAGTAATTGTATCGCCATAAAAATCCTTGTAAAAAAGATACAGGAAAATTGAATCTGCAACTGCATCTTCCTGAAAATCGGGATAATAGGTCAACCTGTACTGGCAAGCCATATCAATGGTTGTTTTACCAAACACCGGGTCAATAATACTTCCCAAAAGGTTTTTACTGGTTTCGTCGGTCCTCAGCGAATCTTCTAAGTAAGTGAATGCTGAATTATTAGCATCTACTAAACTATTTACACTAATTAAGTCGGTGTTGGGTAGCAATTCCATCCCTAATTCACCCGGGTCGTCACAAGCTGTTACAAATAATCCTATGATAACAGCAATTAATACATGCTTCATCCTGTTTTCCATTGTTTTCACTAAACCGTATTAAATTTGCAAATTAAACCTAAACGACTTTATCATAAAATTCATTATAGGTTTCAATATAGGTTTCCTTAGGTTGATAGTCTAAAAATAATTTGCCTGGGGATTTCCGAATATATTGGTCAATTTCCTTGTTTATTGTTTTACTTCCTTTTATTACAGCATCAGAATTATCGATAGCCAGTTTACTTAAATTTATATAATTAGGTTCCTTTAAAATTTCTACATCTTCAGGAATAATCCCCTCAACCAGCAACTTGTCTTTAAAATCAGCATTCAGGTTGTTTTTAAATTCATCATCATAAACGGAATAAACCACTTTTGATTGTACAAACAGGGGATCGTCGTTGTAATATTTTTTAATATAAACCGGAACCAGAGCCGACAACCACCCATGGCAATGAATAATATCGGGGGCCCACCTGAGTTTAATAACAGTTTCAAGAACACCACGGGCAAAAAATATGATACGTTCATCGTTATCTTCAAATTCCTTCCCATGCTTATCCTTATATACTGCTTTCCGGTGGAAATAGTCCTCGTTGTCAATAAAATAAACCTGCATCCTTGCAGCCTGTATCGATGCAACTTTAATAATCAAAGGATGGTCGGTATCATTAATAACCAGATTCATTCCCGAAAGACGGATTACTTCGTGCAATTGGTTGCGCCGTTCGTTTACACAACCATATCTGGGCATAAATGTCCTGATTTCCCTTTCCCTTTCCTGAACACCCTGCGGAAGATACCTCGAAATTTCCGACATGTTCGATTCGGGTAAATAGGGTGTAATTTCTTGTGAAATAAACAGGATTTTCTTTTTTTCCATCAGACTCTTTAACCTACCGTTGATTAAACTTTGCAAAAGTAATAAAAATATAACTAATATTGAAACTACTCGCAGTAAAGCTGATAAGGAATCCATGCCTGACAGGCAGGCGGGCGATTCCATTTAGAACTTCATTATTGCCTTGGTTCGTTTATCATGTAGCTGGGCTTCGGGGAATGCGCTCACCGGAATTCAATTTTAGTGACTTAGCCCGATTCAGGGTATCTTAATAATTTTTTTACTTGGTAATTTGGGAATATATTTATTTACTTTGCACTTTGAATTTCAGATGTATGGAAGTTGTAAAAACAAAATCAAGACTTCAGCAATTACTTATAAACCGGGGTGGAAATCCTTCGGTTGGATTTGTTCCAACCATGGGTGCACTTCATAAAGGGCACCTCTCACTTGTAGAAGCTGCATCGGAAGAAAACGATGTTGTTGTAGTCAGTATTTTTGTCAATCCTACTCAGTTTAACGATAAAAAAGACCTGGAAAGATACCCGCGTGACCTGGATTCGGATTTGAAGTTGCTGAAAACAGTTAAATGCGACATTGTATTTTCTCCCGAAGCTGATGAAATGTACCCTGAGCCTGATAACAGGATTTTTGATTTCGGGCATCTTGAAAAAGTGATGGAAGGGAAACACCGTCCCGGGCACTTTAACGGAGTAGCTCAGATCGTCAGTAAACTTTTTGATGCCGTAAAATCCTCAAAAGCGTATTTTGGGTTAAAAGATTTTCAACAACTGGCAGTAATCAAAGCCCTGGTAAAAAAAATGAAACTGGAGGTTGAAATTGTTCCCTGCCCCATTATCAGGGAATTCGACGGGCTGGCAATGAGTTCCCGAAACCGACTTCTGACAGTTGACCAGCGAAATGAAGCAGCTCTTATCTTTGCAACTTTAAATAAAGCAAGAAACCTGATCCATCATAAAAACGTACAGGAACTCACCGAATGGGTAACAGAAACTATCAACAAAAGCAGTATGCTGGATGTTGAATACTTTGAAATAGTGGATAACGAAAACTTATTGCCAGTGAACAACTGGGATGAACCATCAACAAAAGTCGGATGTATTGCAGTTTTTTGCGGAGGTGTAAGATTAATTGATAACATTGTTTTTTAACAGAAAGGGAAAGGAAAAGCCATGCAAATTGAGATATGTAAATCAAAAATACATAAAGTAACAATAACAGAGGCAAATTTACAATATGTTGGCAGTATTACCATTGACGAAGACCTGATGGATGCCGCCAATCTGATTGAAAACGAAAAGGTACAGGTTGTTAATATCAACAACGGGGAACGACTTGAAACTTATGTTATTAAAGGAGAGAGAGGTTCAGGGACTGTTTGCCTCAATGGCCCGGCCGCCAGAAAAGCAGCTGTTGGCGATGTGGTTATAATCATTTCGTATGCATTGATGGATTTTGAAGAAGCTAAATCATTCAAACCAAGTCTGGTCTTCCCTGATATTGAAACAAATAAAATCGTTTAAAATCTTTAATCTGAATAATTCTGCCTCATGGGATAATTTCCCGTGAGGTTTTTTTATTTTTATATCAAAATACAGTTCCAATGCGCTTCGAAAAAATAAAAGCAAAAATATATCCTGATTATCAATCCTTCTTCAAAATTCTGAATGCCTGGAAAAAAAATAAGGAAATCATTGTTTTTACGAATGGATGTTTTGACATTCTTCACCGGGGGCACATCGAATACCTTTCTGAAACAGCCGATCTTGGCAATCGTTTGGTTATCGGACTGAATTCAGACGAATCGGTGAAAATCCTGAAAGGGCAGTCACGTCCGTTTATCAATGAAGAATCAAGAGCCATCCTGCTGGCATCACTTGAATTTGTCGATGCTGTTGTCCTGTTTTCTGAGGAAACCCCTTACAATCTGATATCTGATATACTTCCGGATGTATTGGTAAAAGGCGAAGATTATACAATTGAAGAAATTGCAGGTTTTGATGTTGTCTTGGCAAATGGAGGAAAAGTGGAAACCATAAAACTAGTTCCTGGATTTTCAACAACTTCGATCATAAATAAAATTAAAAATCAGGGCAATGAGTAAATCGAAATCCGTTTTTACCTGCCAGAATTGCGGAGCCCAGTCTCCCAAATGGATTGGCAGATGCCCTTCATGTGGTGAATGGAACACCTATGTGGAAGAACTGGTTGCCACTACTAAAAAAACTGTTTCAAAATCAGTAACAATTGAAGGCAGGAAACCATTGATCCTTGATGATATTGAGGCTGCCAAAATACCAAGAATTCAAACAAATACCGAAGAATTCAACCGGGTGCTGGGAGGAGGGATTGTACCAGGATCGCT
>JAFGGF010000149.1 GCA_016930735.1 Prolixibacteraceae bacterium | reverse complement strand
GCTTTCAAAATCAATGTAGTACCATCTTCATTAATTCAATTAGCTTCGGGAGAACTTTCATATATCACCAAACGGGTTGACCGCACAGATTCAGGAGAAAAAATACACATGATCGATATGTTTCAAATCACAGAGGCTTTTGATAAGTATAAAAGTTCAATGGAAAAAGTTGGGAAGGCACTTAACAGTTATTCCGACAATACTTTGCTGGATAAAATATTCTATTTTGAATTGGCGCTTTTCTCATTTCTTACAGGGAACAACGATATGCACCTGAAAAATTTTTCAATGATCGAAAATCCTTACGGATGGGTTTTAGCTCCAGCTTATGATTTATTAAATGTTGCTATTGTTTTTCCGGAAGACAAAGAGGAGCTAGCCCTTACTCTGGCTGGGAAGAAAAAGAAACTAAGCCGGAAACATTTTGAGCAGTTTGGATATGGATTAGGATTAACAGACAAACAGATTAATGGAGTTTTTAAAAGAATGATAATAAATAAACCAAAGGCATTAGAGTGGATAAATGAATCATTTCTATCTGTGAATAAAAAAACGGATTATATAAATGTGCTTAAATCAAAATTTAAACAATTGGAACTTATAAAGTAAACATGCCGTTAACTTAGATCAACCGAAATCCTGGCTTTTTTATCACCATTAATAACAACTTCAAAAGTATGCTTTCCCGGATAGTGTTTCCGGGTTGACATATTTACAAACGAATGTTTTTTCTTTACACTATGTACACCCGGCTTCAATTCAACCTCTTTTATCTGGAAAACCTTGGGTGAAGTTTTCCCGTTTGCCTTTACAAAGTGTGTTATGTATTCAATCCTTACTTTTTGTTTTTTATCTGTTTCAAGAATCAAGTCGAAAGAAAAAGTAATATCGTCGCCGATCTTAGGAGTGGCATTTGAAACTTTAAAGTTTTCAACTTTCATTTTATCGGGATTGGCAAAACCAAAAAGCATCATTGCCCTTTTGTTGCCTTGTTTTAAAAGAGTCCGGCAGGCATGTTTGATAATCCAGTCGGTATTATCAGAATGCCCCTGCCAGCGTTCGCAAATTTCCAGAACTGTTTTAGGCTGGCTTTTCGAAATGTCGTTCAGGTTGTTAGCCACACTTTTTCGGACAAATTCTTCCGGGTCGTCCTTTAATTTTTCCAGGATCGGTAAAATCAGTGACGGATCCTTTTTCAGTGCAGGCACACCGGCTGCCCACGGTAATAAAGGGCGGCAGCCTTCGCTGGCAAAACGCCGTACTTTAAAATCTTCATTTTCTGCCCATTTATTCATAAAAACCATTGCACTTTTCAGGTCTTTATTTAAAAACGGACGGATTCCAAATTCTGATGACCCGCATTTGGTAAATTCACCAAGAGCCGGTAATGAAATTTCCCAGTGATTTAAACCGTAAACCTCAACATAATCGGGTAAAACAATGGCCTCAAATCCTTTTACATCGGGAATAATTTTGAGAAGAATATCAATTGCTTCCTGGTAAACGGACGGAAGGAAATTATGCAGGCAAAGGGTTGTATGCCTCATTTTCTCCTTTAATTCCCTGTCGGGCCATTCCGAATCACAAACTGATCGGATAAATCCATCTGCATTAAAAGGTGGATAAACTTTTTTGATCGTATCAGCAAAATACTGTACTTTCTCTCGTGGAAACAGAATATCCTTTAATTTTTCAGGCATAGTTAGTTGAATAGTAAAGTTGTTATTTAATAATCATCTGTGTTTCAGATAGAATATAAATTAAATTAAGAGGTAACTGCTTATCAGTAACAGTTAAATCTTTAAGCAGTTGCAGGTTCGGGCAGTGATTTTTTAGACCAAAATGTGGAGATAGTCAAGCCACTGATAATATGCCAGACTCCCCACCAGGCTGCAATAACTGCCATTCCTCCCAGTTCAAGGTCCTCGGGAAATATTTTTGGATTAAAAATCAACACGAGAGCCAGCCCTGAATTCTGAATTCCTGTTTCTATTGTTATCGATCGCCTGTCAATACCCGGCAATCTCATTAGAGAACTAAAACCGAAACCAGTGCCCAATGCCAGTGCATTATGTACCAAAACAATTAAAAATACGAGGTGGACATATTTTAAAAAATGTGTAAAATTTGCTGCCAGCAAGGCAATTACCATCCCGATAAAAATAATAAAGGATAGTTGCCTTAATGGCTTTTTAATTTTTGATGTAAGCCTTGGGAAGTAATTCGCAACCAATAAACCTAGAACTACAGGAATCCCTAATAAAATAAAAACAGTTTGAAGCATTTGCATAAAATCAATTTCCAGAGGCCGGAGCAAATCACCCGATCCGGCAGCATTATAGATTTTAATATACAATCCGCCCCACAAAGCAAAATTGGCTGGAGTCAGTATGGTTGCTACAAGGGTAGCGAATCCTGTTAAACCAACCGATAAAGCAATATTCCCGCGGGCCACGGCACTCATAAAATTCGAAACATTTCCGCCGGGGCAGGAAGCAACAAGGATCATTCCCAGGGCAACAGAAGGAATCGGCCTGATTATTAATATCAAAACAAATGTCAATAATGGCAATAATATAAATTGCGAAATAACACCGGTAATTGCCGATTTGGGTTTTAAAATCACATCTTTAAAATTTGCCCATTTTATGTCAAGTGCAACACCAAACATCACAAAAGCAATTGTGAGATTTAAAATAAACAAACCGGAAGGGGAGAAATTCAGTTTGACATGGTTTAATACCTCCATAGTTATATTATTATCAGATTTAGGAACTGTTAAAATAACAAAAGTATTAGAATGTGCAATAAAAAACGGGAACAACTGTTGGTTATTCCCGTTTTTCACTAAATGATTCTATTCAATTCTTTATCAGTAATTCCTCAATTTTTTTAAAAATATTGGTATTTTCCATGATGCCTGTAAAATTTTCAGCACCAGGCCCAAAAGCAAATACCGGAACCATAACAGCTGAGTGATCTTTCGTACTGAAAGCTCCTACTACCTCACCTGTATCCATACTTCCTCCTGTTATAGCCATACCACCGGTTTCATGGTCCGCAGTAACAACAATCAGTGTTTCTCCGTCTTTCGATGCAAAATCAAGGACTTCCCCAATCGACCTGTCAAAATCAAGCATATCTTCTATGATATATTCTGTATCATTTGCATGGGCACCCCAGTCGATTTGAGAGCCCTCAACCATAAGGAAAAATCCGTCTTCATCCTTTTTAAGAATATTTAATGCTGTATTTGTTGCAACAGGCAGTAAATCACCCCTTAAATTTAACCTGCCGGCATGTATTGGAGCAACCAAACCTGCTAATTTCCCGTTTTTTACTTTTTTAATTTCATTAATATCCTGTAATACTTTATAACCTTTTTCCTGAAGTTCATCAATCAAGTTCCTTCCATCCATACGTTTTGCAAAATGATTGTATCCTCCTCCTATAAAAACATCAATATCGGTTTTTAAAAAATCAGCAGCAATAGCTTCGTAATAATTCCTGCTTGCCTGGTGCGCAATAAATGAAGCCGGGGTGGCATGAGTGATAGCTGATGTTGAGACCAAACCTGTCGCCAACCCTTTTTCCTCTGCTTCTTCGAGAATTGTTTTTACAGGAACTGTATCAAGATCAACACCTATGGCTCCATTAAAAGTTTTAATACCGGATGAAAGAGCAGTGCCTCCTGCAGCTGAATCAGTTATATAATTATCGGCCGACTGGGTTTTTGAAAATCCAATCCACCTGAAATTATCCAAAAACAGATGCCCTTTATTTGCGGTTAATCCGGCAAAAACCTGCGCGACACCCATTCCGTCACCAATCATTAATACCACATTTTTTGGCTTTTCCGACTTAAATTTTTGCTTGTAGGTTTTAACCTTATATGTCCCGCCTCCCTTATAAACTTTAACATCGGAGGTAGCATTTAAATATTCCTGCTGGGAAAATACAGATAAAGCAATAACACTAATAATCAGGGTTAGAAATATTTTTTTCATCTTATTATTATTTTGTTCTAAAATAAACAGAAAATCAGGTTTATGGTTTAAATTAATTGTTAACAAAAGTACAATTAAAATTCATCTTAATGTTAACAAAAATCATATAAAAAGCCTTCCCGGATCACAGGAAGGCATTAGTAAAAATTTATTTCTTTATAGATTATTTAATAATTACATTCATATCATATCCGGTGACAATTATTTCGCCTCCTGAGTTATTCCCGACAAGTTCCAGTGTGCTGCTTTTTTCTATTTGTTTTATAATCTGAACGTCATCGGGTATATCTATTTTCGGGTACTTAATATTAAAATGTAACTGGAAAGGCTTATTTTCAGAATCGATATTAAGTTTAATATATTTCCCGTCAACATTAACGGGCCCGTTAAATTCGCCGGCCAAGCCTTCAATGGTAATATTATCATCGTAACCCACAAGATAAAATGCATCGGCCTGGTTAATATAATAATCGGAATATTTGCTTTCGGTTACTTTTATTTCCTTTGTTTTCCCAAAACTGAATTTATCATCATAAGATTCCGGAATATTAACTTCCTTAACATCTTTAAAAATCAATTCTGAATATTTCCCGCTGTATGAGCATTTATTTGCATTCCCTGCAGAAAAATTCGAATCGTAAAAATTAAGCTCAGCAGTTCCAAGGTCGGAAGAGAATTCAAAATCCGAATATTTGGCATCAATCTTTGCGTTTGATACCGCAGATATTTTAAATTTATCATCATATGAATCGATAACAAGGCTCCCGGCTTTTTTACCTTCAACCTTCGAATATTTACTTTCAATATTTATATCTCCGCAATTTTCAAATACAACATCGGTATCATACAGGTCAAATTCAACATCTTTCAGATTACCCATAAAAATTTTTGAATATTTCATGGCCATTTTCGAATTACTTCCAATATCGCCGCCATGGATAGTTGTACTGTAAAGATCAAAATTGGCTTTGCCCTCGAAATCACCCATGTCAACATCGCCGTATTTATTTTCAAAATCAAGCGACGATGATTTTGGAATATTTATTTCGTGCTGCACTTCAAAATCTTTGATATTCACTTTTTCGCCGTTTAATAAAGTCATAGTGGATTTAAAGCCAACATTCATCATATTCTTATAAAAACGGGTATCGATCTCGAATGTATTTCCATGAAGTTCAAATTCAAGGTTTTTTATTGCATCGAACACCATTTCCACATCTTCCTTCGATTTTCCGTTTACTTTTATTTCAGTTTTTATGGAAATAACATTTTCATTGGTTGTGTTGATAACAAGGTCGGCTGAATAATTGTTAAGCACTACATTAATGCCTTCCGGAACTGCCGATGATTTGCTAAAACTCTCTGATGCACTGTAGCTTTGGGCCTTCAACCAGCCAGATGTAACTGTTAATGATAACAGCAAAACAATAATTTTATAATGTAACTTTTTCTTCATAATTATTTTGTTTTTCGATTTCAAGTAAAATTCTGTCCAATATTTTTATTTTTTTCTGATAATAATCCAGTAAAGCCCTGATAATATATTCGTTGGATCCAAGTTCCTTCAGATCGCTCTGATAAATCTTGTGAATTGTTTCCAGTTCATTTAATTCATCAAGCAGAAACCGGATATCAGATTTATCCTCCGATAAATAAGGTTTAACCTGGTCCCATTTACTATTGGCAACTTTTTTAAATTCAGCCTCCTGTTTGCCAAGTTCTTCCGAAATGTCAGCAAGGCTGGCTGGCTGACTTTCTCCTCTACGGAGCTCATTCATAGCAACATAAGTTATTAAAACTCCGAACAGGAATACAGCTGCGATCTTCCAGAACCAGTTTGCGTGAACTTTCCCGGGCTCTGCCAAACCAGCCCTGATCCCTTCCCACACAGAATTTTCATCCGGTTGATCGGCATCAAGCAGAAGCCGTTTTTCTTTCAGATATTTTTCGAGATCTGTCTTCATTCCATTTTTCTTTTATCATTTCCGCCAGTAATTGCCTTGCCCTGAAAAACTGGGTTTTTGCCGTTGATTCAGAAATCCCCAGTTCTTCCCCTATTTCAGCATGCCGGTAACCTTCGATTGCCCTCATTACCAAAATCTGACGGGCACCTTCGGGCAATTTTTTAATTAACTCATGCACAAAGGCAGGATCGGTTTCATCATCAATTTCCTCTGAAATAAAGTCACTGCCTTTAATTTCATCTATTTCAGCAAAAACAAACCTGTCCTTTCGTGAATAATCAATACAAAGGTTTATCACAATCCTTTTTAACCAACTTCCGAATGCTACATCGTTTTGTAATTTATCAAGTCCATTAAATGCTTTAATAAACGCTTCCTGTAAAATATCTTCTGCTACCTGGCTGTCGCCAACCATCCGAATGGCAACATTATACATACCTTTGGCATAAAGCCGGTACAGATTATATTGAGCTTTTACATTCCCTTTGCGGCATTGCCCTACAAGTATAATTTCACTCTTTTGCAGCACTGATTTTTTTCAGGTTTGTTTATATGACGTAAGTTATTTTAAAAGGTTGGAATCAAAAAAGAAAAAAATTAGGATTTTAAAAAATGACCTGACACTTTTGCCCAAAAAAGGATAACATTGACAACAAATACAACAAGGACGACAAAAAATTTCCTACCTGAATTTTTTCAACTCTTCCTTATCAAATTCCTGGTTTAACGAAAACACAGTTTTACCCTCAAGCGATTCCATATTTATTATTTTCATCAGAACAAAATTGGAAAGGATTTCTATGGCTTTTTGCCTTGAAATGAGTGCGAGCCTCACATATTTTGAGAGAGTAATTGATTCATTTATAAAAAGATAATCAACAAGGAATTTTTCATCTTTGGAGTAATAAATATAAATACCATCCGGGCTTTTTTCCTTTTTCCATACCTCCACCTGGATCCGGTTAACCATCAGGTTTTCATCATCCTTGCGGGTGTAAGCTATCCATTTCCCATTTTCATCCTGTGCAAAATGCGGTTTATCAGGGCTTGGTGCCACATCAATTTCGAGAACGGTCTTGCCCTCCACATTCCATTGTTTCGAAGAAAATTTTATTTGTGGCTTGCTGTAAATAGATGCAGCTCCTTCCACCATATAATACTCTTCTTCTGACCTTACACCTGCAATTTTTCCATTATCTTTTACACCCACCAGCAACCTGCCTCCTTTGGTATTGGCAAAAGCTACCAGTGATCTTGCAATTTTTTTTGAATCAGTAATACAGAATTTAAAATCCTGTTCCTGGTGTTCACCCTGTTGAATCAATTTATACAGATACGAACTCATAGCCGGAGGTTCTTAATAGTTTACACATCAATCCCGAAAAGCATCCTTGCCAGGTATCCCAATCCGAATGAAATAAGGCCGACAACGGTGCTTAAAATTACCATTTCGAAAAACCGTTTCCTGAAAGGCTGGTCATTTGCGACCGATATATAATAAGTAAAAAGAAATACCACAAATACTGAATCGGTAACTGCCACCGCAAGGCTTAACCATGGCGATGAAAATAACAGGTAAGGTACAACGAGGAATACCACTGCAATAATGTATGCAAAACCTGTAAAAATTGCTGATTTAACGGCTCCTTCCTCCTTCCCTTCCGATTTAACTGAAAGGTATTCGGATGATGACATGGACAGGGCTCCGGCAATTCCGGCAATCACACCAACCAAAGCCACCAGTTTATTGTTCTGAAGGGCAAATGTAAGCCCGGCAAGTGTTCCAAGGATTTCAACCAAAGCATCGTTTAATCCAAGAACAATGGAACCAATGTATTTTAAATGATTTTCATCGATCATGGCAAGGAGCTTTTTCTCATGATCGTTCTCCTCTTTGCTTATTTTTATTGCTTCGGGAATATCTTCGCCAATTTCATCGTAATTAACCTGGGCTTTTTCTTCCCCCCTTTCCATCAGCTTTAGTCCGAAAGTCAATCCGAATAACCTTGAAATCCAGTAGAATTTAAATACATCCCAACGACTTGGATTTACATCACGCCCTGAATATCCATGCCAGATTTTATAATGCCTCAGTTCATCTTCTGCTATGGATTTCAGAACTTTACTGTTTTCAGTATTTTTTACCGACCCGGAAAGTCTTTTGTAAATATGATATTCAGTTACTTCATTTCGTTGAGCCCTGATAATTTGTTGCCTGATGTGAGGTTGTAACATTTTGGTTGTTATTTGTTGTTCCATTTTAGCCGAAAATTTATTTTCTGCTGGCTACCAATTCCTAATCACTTTGTTTCATCCATTCAAACATATCATAATGACTGGAGTCCATTCCCAGGCTATGGTAGGTATGATGTGCAATATAATTGCTCTTTTCAGCATACAATCTTAATCCACGAAGTCCGGGATCACTAATTACAATTTCCTTAACATGCAAATAAAGTTTTTTAAAAATCCCTTCGCGACGGGCTTCCGGCACAACATAAACCGATTGAATCCACCAGACATTGCCATTCCGCCAGTCACTCCATTCAAATGTAATCATTAAAGAGCCGACAACTTTATTGTCTTTTTCGCCTACAAAATAAATTCCCTTTGAAGGATTTTTAAAAACGGCTTTTACTCCTTTTTCCACAGTTGATCGGTCTAAATGCAGATTTTCAGTTTCGAGTGCCATGGCAACCTGAAATTCAGCAATTACAGCCCAATCGTCATAAACAGCTTTTCTGATTATCATAAAATTTTATGTAAAATGCACTGATTTGTGCATCGGTACAAGTAAGTTTTTAAAACACCTATTTCGGAACTTTTATCCGTGATATAACTTCTTCAATTTTGATCCTTTCTTCTTCAAGAAGTATCAATTGAATTTTATCCTTTTCAAGTTTATCCTGAACCATGGGGCCAACTTCACCTGTGATGATTGCTGTAACACCGTTTTTCTCAAGAAAATTAACCAGCTTAATACCGGCATGGTCTGCTTCCCTGAACGGATTATCCATAATGGCATGGTCTTTTTTTACCGGATCGTAGATCACAATACTTTCGCACCGGCCAAACCTGACATCCAAAAACGACTTAAGGGTTTTCCCTTTGGAAGATATAGCATATAATTTTTTCATAGCAAATATTCTCCTGATTTTTATGCAAGATAGAAAATATCATTAACTATCAAACAATT
>JAFGGF010000148.1 GCA_016930735.1 Prolixibacteraceae bacterium | reverse complement strand
GGGAACCGGATATTGATTTGTACCATGTGAAAACGCACTTTTCTCAGGATCGTAACCTTCAAACTTTTCGTCAACAAGTACAAAAACATTTTGTGCATTTACATAAAAATAAATCTTTTGCAAACCAATCCGTGTTGTTAGATCACTTGGCAACGCATAGCCCAATTGTACGTTTTTAAGTTTTAAAAAACTTATTTCCTTAACCCAATATGAAGATTCCAGGTTATCCCACGAGTTATTAAAGTATAAAATTGGAACATCGGTATCAGTATTTTGCGGTGTCCAGGCATCCCTCCAGCGGGTTGAAATTGTTCTGTTTTCGTAATTCAGTTGGGTTAAAGCATTATTGTTATAAGAATTAACACCTAAAAGCCCCTGGAATAAAAGATTTAAGTCAAATCCTTTATATTTAAAAGAAGTAGTTAAACCATAAGTGACTTTAGGTATTGTATTTCCAATTCCCTGCTTGTCTTCAAAACCCAGTTTCCCATCGTTATTTACGTCCTCAAACTTCAGGTTACCTGCTATGGGTTTATAACTGTTATTACTCATATGCTGTGCGGCTTCATCATCTGATTGATAGATGCCAACAGCTTTATATCCGTAAAGTGAACGGTATGAGTATCCTTCCCTGATTAAATACAATTGGTCGGGAGAATCTCCTCCGCGGAATTTAGTCACTTCATTTTCAATAAAAGTAGCATTTAAACCAATATTGTATCCAAAGCGATCACGATTCAAGGATTGATGATCATAATTAATAGTAAATTCAAATCCATTATTGATCATTTCTCCTACGTTCTCAAAGGGAGGTGTTATGTTACCCATAATGTCCGGTATGGGCAACTGTACAATAATGTCGGTTGTTTTCTTTTGAAAATAATCTGCTTCAACAGTTATTTGGTTGTTCAGAAACCCGGCATCCAAACCAATATCAAGTGTGGTTGTTGTTTCCCAGGTGATATTTTCATCAATTAATGAGGTCACAGCTGCTCCGGGAGCAAAAGTTCCTCCATAACTGTAACTTAAATCATTATTTTGAGTGATGATTGTTAAATATGGCCAATAACCTGTAATATTCTGGTTTCCTAACTGTCCCCAGGATGCCCGGAGTTTTAAATTTGAAACAATATCCAGATCTTCCATAAAAGATTCATCAATAATTCTCCAGCCCACGGAAAATCCCGGAAAGATACCCCATCTCTTTCCTTTCTGGAATCGGGAAGATGCATCGGCTCTTATATTGGCTTCAAACAGATATTTGCCGGAAAGAGCATAATTAAAACGTCCAAAATATGAGAACATCCTTAATCCGACCATATTACCTTCACCCTGAATGCCGGATGTGCCGGCATCAACCTGCGTTAATCCCTCCTTTGGTGGGTCAGATCGCCTTGCATATACGTTTTTTATTTGCCGATCTTCCACCTGTAATCCTGCTATTGCCGAAAATTCATGAATTTCAGCGACTGTTTTATTAAAATTCAATGTGGAAAACACATTGTTTACAAGCGATGATACCTGACTACGGGAAATTTCAATTCCTTCTCTGTTATAATTTTTAGTCATCATCGGAATTCCAGAGTCTGTATACCCTATAATGGTTTCATTGTAATTATCAGTCATATTCCAGTTTCCTGTGGATGCAATGGTTGTCCTCCAGTTTAAAAAGTAGAAAAGCTTAACATTTGCAGAAGCATTGATGCTTAAAAAATTCTCTTCATCGGTTTTCTTACCGTTGTTGGCATCAATCAACGGGTTTCTGTTATCAAACAGAATATTTCCATCATCTGTTATGGCTTCAACTGCTCCAAACTCCCCATTCCTTGTATAGGGTGCGGTATATGGAGTAACACCATTCAGCATATCAAAAAAACGACCCATAGACCCATAAACAATATCGTTATATGGCTCCACTGCTACCTGATGACTGTAACTTATTCGGGCGTCCACTGAAAACCAGTCGTTTACCTTTGAATCGAGATTGGCTCTGATCCCATATCTTTCTGTATTTGTATTGGGAACCATTCCATCCTGGTTCATATAATTAAAAGAAAGGAATGATGAACTCTTCTCTGTTCCTCCCTTTATGGATAAATTGTGTTCCTGAATTGGTGCATTATCGAATACAACATCAAACCAGTTGGTACTGGGATATTTGTATTTATCAGTCCCGTTTTCAAAAGCTGAAATCATATTTTCAGGAAACAAGGCACTTCCCCCTTCATTTATCAATGCCTCGTTTGTCATTCTCATGCTTTCAGCACTGCTGGTTATGAGGTTGTAACTTCTACCTAATGTCTGAATTCCATAATAAGAAGATAGATTAACCTGCATTCGTTCACCAACATTACCCGTTTTTGTAGTAACCAAAATAACACCATTTGCAGCTTTTGATCCATAAATTGCGGCGCTGGCCGCATCTTTTAATATGGAAACGCTTTCAATATCATTTGGATTTAACTGGTCGAAATCGCCTTCTATTCCATCAATAATTACCAATGGATTTGAATTATTTAAGGTTCCCCACCCCCGAACACGAATTTGAGCTCCATCACTTCCTGGTTTTCCAGAGTTTTGACTCACCCAAATTCCCGGAGTTTTGCCACTAAGTGCCTGAGATGCATTTGTAATTGGTCTGTTTTCCACTTCTTCATCAAAAGTAATCATTGAAACAGATCCGGTCATATTGACTTTCTTTTGAACACCGTAGCCCACAGCAACAACTTCTTCCAAACCAATGGTTTCTTCCAATAATGTTACATTTATTGCTGTTCTTCCTTCAATGGGTATTTCCTGTGATTTCATTCCCACAAAAGAAAAAAGCAGAACACCTTCACCCGGCACGTTGGGGATAGAGTACTTACCCTCAAAATCAGTAATTGTCCCCTGTGCCGTTCCTTTTATTACAACGGTAACACCCGGTAAGGGTTGCCCCGAAGGCTCAGTTACAACACCCGAAACAGTAAGTTGTTGTTTACCAATATTAAATTCTGAATTACTGCTGCTTAAAGCTATCTGACGGTTGTTTATTTTGTAGATAATGTCAGTACCCTCAAATAACTCATCGAGTATATCGGGAACAATCATATTCTCAACTTCAATGCTAACGTATTTATTAACATCTACTTTATTTGCCTCATACATGAAATAAAACTCCGACTGATCTTCAATTCTTTCAAGAACAGCCCTGATTGTAACATTCTTTAAATCAAGATTTAATTTTGTTTTTTGGGAATAGGATTCAATTGCAAATGCCTGGTATACAAATACCAATAATACAAACAGCGTCGTTTTCATCATCCTAACTACTTTGGATTTCCATAATAAGTTCAATACGGAAACCGCAGATAAATGTTTTTTTTTCATAAATTTGTCAAGTTTTGGATTAATTTTCAAAATCAACTGCCTCTTTATCTGAAACTTACTGAGGCACATGGAACAAAAGGGGATGTTGGTAGCATCTCCTTTTTTCCGCTAAAAACAGATTTTCATAGGCACATCATTTTTTAGTTTAACGATACTGTAACCTTTGTGGCTACTTTTGGATTTCTGCTGTAATAAATCTTGTAATTAATGTCACAAGAATATTTCATTAGTTCAAACAGGTCTTCTATACTTTCGTCAATTATTGTTGCATTGAATATTAAATTATAAACTTTTGAATCCTGAACATCAATGGTTATATCGTACCAGTTTTCCAGTTTTTTTATAACATCTCCCATCGGATCGTTTTCAAAGATTAAAACTCCGTCTTTCCATGAAGTATATTTCGTGCTGGTTACTTTACTTACCGTCATGGTGTTTTGAGCACCATTGAATACGGCTCTTTCACCCGGTTTCAATAAAAAACTCTGAAACTTGTTTTCCATGTGCGACAATTCAATGCTTCCTTTATCCAGAATTACATCGACTTTATTATTCTTGCATTCAGAACATACATTAAACTCAGTTCCCAGCACCCTTATATTTATATCTTTGCACAAAACGATAAAAGGATTTTTCTCATTTCTTACAATATCAAAATAAGCTTCGCCTGAAAGAGTAACATTCCTGTTTTCGATTGAAAAATCGCTGGCATACGTAAGTTTTGTGGCTGAATTTAACCAAACCACCGAACTGTCGGGTAAAATAACTTTCGAAGTTTGTCCTTTTTCGGTCTGTACCGTAGTTACCAGTAATTTATGATTTGAGATTTCTGAGGAAAAATAAAGAAAGTTGGAAATTATTCCACCTATTCCGATTATAAAGAAAATGACTGCGGCAACTCTCCACCAGCCCAATCTCCTTATTTTTTTCTGAAGATCGATCCGTTTGGTATATTTTCGCCATGCATCTTCCGCATCAAAACTATCAATTTGTTCAACTTTGTTTGCCAGGTTATTTTCGCTCCGGAGATTTTCAAATAATTTTTTATTCTTTGAATTTTCTTCAAGCCAGCTTTCAAGATATTCCTTTTCTGCCTTCGTCTCTTTTCCGGTTATATAATTACCAATAACTTTCCCGATATAAATTGATTTATTAATGTTTTCTTCCATTTTTTTAAATAAAACCGCACACTTTAATTGCAGTGTTTATTTAAAAACGACCAACTAAAAAATAGGGACTACAAAAAATGAAAAAAAAATCACACCCAACTGATTACCATTAACTTGAAATTAACAACTGCCATCAGGCTTTAAGAATGTAAGAAAAAGATGAAAAACAGGGCCGAGATTTTTGCGCAATACTTTGTATGCCCGTGATTTATGCGTTTTTACTGTATTGATTTTTATCTTAAGTTCAACAGATATTTCCTCGTTTGAATGTCCCTGCATGGCTAAAGTCAATACTTTTTTTTCCATTTCGGGTAGTTTGTTTATCTGCTCATAAACAGCACTATAGGTTTCCTGCTTCAATACTTCATCAAGAAAAAAATCAGTTGTTTCTACTTTTTCGATGTGTTTTTTCAAATATTTCTCCCTGACTTTGTCGTGTTTCAAAATATCAAGACATGAATTTCGAATGGATTTATAAAAATAAGCTTTAACGGCAATTATATTGGGAAATAGTTTATCCTGTTCCCAAAATGAAAGAAACACTTCCTGTACCACATCTTCGCAATTATTTTTATCCGGCAAATAATTTAAAGCGAACGAACAGAACATAGGATAGTTTGCATCGAAAAATTCACGGAGCAGAACATTTGTGCCGTCAGCAAGTTTAAGTCGATAAGTAGTTTTATCTGAAATCATACATTCATTTTCTGAATGAAGAATAACAAATGTAAAAATATTTTACCCATCTTTCATTTTTATGATTTAAAATTATCTGCTGATTCTTCGGCAAATTTGAAACACAGAACGAAAGTTGAGCCAAACAATTTTTGAGCTGGAACGGAGCTATAATTAATTTTCAATCAATGTTTAAATAATGACCAAGATGTGTGTACTAAAAAATTCTATTATTCTGAGAATTTTTCCCTTTAATTGTTTAAATATCTTGCTATAAACTCACAAAATAATCGAAACAAACATTCGGCTGGAATGATTTTTTGGTAAAAAACAAGTGAAAGTAAACTGTTCAGGAACCGGAAATTTTTCGTTGATAAAATCCAGCAGATAGCTCATTTCAACAAGATTTTCTTTATAGTAGTCGGGATCACACACATGGGCAAATCCGTTTGAACCAACAACCAAATAATTTATAGTAAGAATGCAGGTGCACTCCGGTCTTGTTTTGACATCCGCCCGGATAAATCATTTGGACGGGTCTGGCACGCCGGTTAAATTTTGGCATCCCGGAATTGAGTCCCGACAATTAGTGCAAGGCTGAATGTCATTTTGTTTCACAAAAAAATGACCGAACCCGAGAGGCCTGGCCTTGTTGCATTTGTCGGGACAATAAATATTTTGCAGGGATTTAAGCTTGGAAAGATGGATTTATAATACGATTTTATGAAACAGATTTATGGCAAATCTGCAAAAAACCGCATAAAAAGGTAATTCAAAAATATTAAGCTCGCAACAATCTCAGTTTTTATTCAAAAATCATAACATCATATGACATTGATATTTGACCTGTTCCGGATTTTAATTTCGCCATTAGAGGAACTAATGGCAGTCTTCTTTAAAACTCATATTGAAGAAGCAAAATCCCTAAAACAAAAGTTGACGGAATCAAAAAAGAAACTGGAGGCAATCGAGAATCGTTTTGTTACCGGAGAAATTGACCGCAGCCTCTTTGGAAAATTCCGACCGAAATATGAAAAGGAATGTTTTGACATAGAACAGGAACCTGGTAAAACTGGCGGATATAAATCGAACCTTGCAAAAGTGGTAAATTTCGCTGCAAAAATTTATATTAATCCTCTGATATTGTGGGAG
>JAFGGF010000147.1 GCA_016930735.1 Prolixibacteraceae bacterium | reverse complement strand
GAATATATTCCGCAAACCGAACCCGTTTTGCTAAGTGCCATTGATGAACGGACTATGGCGCAGGGGTACTTCAGCATTCAGTTTAATTCGCAAAAAGATATTGAATATGTTGTAATGGACAATTTTATCTTTTCTGATTTAAAAAAAGCGAAAAAGGCTGCTAAACTTTTGTATACAAAACAGGATGTGCAAATGTACCCTGATTTGTGGACAAGTAATCCGGAGTTTAAACACGCAAAAAAAATATCCGAAGCCAATCCGCAACAGGAGCAATATAACTGGGCAACCGTTGAACTGGTGCAATGGAATTCATTTTCAGGAGAGGAACTAAAAGGATTGCTTTACAAACCGGAGAATATGGATAGCAACCGGAAATACCCTATGATTGTATATTTTTATGAGCGAAACTCGGAGTTATTGAACCGTCATTTTCATCCTTCGCCCAGCCGCTCCACCATTAACAAAACTTTTTATGCCAGCAACGGATATCTGGTTTTTGTACCTGACATTACTTATGAAACAGGTTACCCCGGACAAAGTGCCTACAACGCAATTGTAAGTGGTGCCCGGTATTTGATTCAGAAGTATGATTTTGTTGATAAAAACAATATAGGTCTGCAGGGACAAAGCTGGGGAGGCTACCAAGCAGCTTATCTGATAACTCAAACCAACATGTTTGCAGCGGCAATGGCAGGCGCCCCGGTGAGCAACATGACAAGCGCCTATGGCGGAATACGCTGGGAAACAGGGAAAAGCCGGATGTACCAGTACGAACACACACAAAGCCGGATTGGCGGAACCCTGTGGGAAAAACCTTTGTTATACATTGAAAATTCTCCGCTGTTTTATGCACCAAAAATTAGCGCGCCTCTACTAATGATGCACAATGATAATGACGGCGCCGTTCCGTGGTACCAGGGAATTGAGTTGTTTGTAGCCTTGCGAAGATTAAATAAACCCGTGTGGCTGCTTTCCTATAACAATGAACCACACAACCTGAAAGCTACCAGTTGGGCAAACCGTGTAGATTTAAGCAAGCGCATGTTCCAGTTTTTTAATCATTATTTAAAAGGAGATCGGATGCCGGAATGGATGGAAAAAGGAGTTCCGGCAACAGAAAAAGGACTGGAGCTGGGGTATTAACTGCTTTTGCAGTTGAATGAGAAACCTTTATTTACTAACTTTTACTCTAACTGCAGTTAGTCCACGCTGGCCTTTTTCAATTTCAAATGTAACCAGGTTCCCTTCTTTTATGGGTTCTGTCAGATTATTAACATGGAAAAAAACATCCTGCTTGGTATCTTTCTCCTTAATAAAACCGTAGCCTTTTGATTCGTTGTAAAAAGTAACCACTCCCTTTTTTTCCGGATCCTCGTCGGAAACTGAGCCACCTTTGGGAACGCTAACTTCTATGTCTTCCAACTTTACTTCACTTTTTTTGCTTTCGTCAGGAGGTGTGGTGGTAATCATTCCGTTTTCATCTACATAGGCTATCATGTCATCCAGGCCCGATTTATTTTCGTTTTCCCGTTTGGCCTGGCGTTTTGCAGCCTTTTCTTTTCTTTTTTTCTCTTTTTTGTTTCTTACTTCTTTTTTGTTAAATGATTCTTGCGATCTTCCCATTTACTTACTTTTGATTTCTAAAATAAATTACTTTTTGTTTTTATACTGACTTGCCCATTGCAGGTTCAAAAAACAAAACCCCGTAAAGGGTACACTAAATTAAAAAAAATAGATTTAAAAAAAGGGCGATAATAAACTAATAATGAACTGGAATTAGTAAAAAAAACGCAAATTCTCAAATCCGATATGTGGCACAAAAGTAATGTTTTATTTTGAGTAATGCTAAATGAAATTTGAAGAAGGGCTGAATTTCACCCGTATTGGCTGAGGGTGGACTTTGAAAAACCATACGGTTTTATTCGCCAATTCCTTCATTTCCCGCATCCAAAATATATTTCCATTCACCCTTTTTATCTTTTTTCCAGATAGAAACATAGGTTCCTTTTTCAATACCTGCATCGGTTTTAAGCGTATAAACCCCATACGTGTACCCCAACTCACCCGAAGTGGCAATATTGCCATTTATGGGTTGCCATGAAAAATGAACATTGTCCTGTGTCTGGTTTCCAAATAATTTTTCAATGGCCTGTTTTCCGGTGACCGGCATGCTGTTTTTACGCAAAAGTACGGCATCAGGATGGGCATATTCTGTAAAAGCTTTGGCATATCCTTTCTCTTCTGCCATTTGAGAAAATTTTCTGTCAACTTCAAAAAGATCTTCCAACCTGGAATTCTCAATGGTTTGACAGGAAAAAACAGTACCCAGTACCAGGAGTATGCAAAACAAGATTTTCATCGGTAAAATATTTAATTAGGAATACAAAATATGTTGATAAATTTCAAAATTTTCATTGTCGAAAACACAAAAAATTACTTCATCTATCTCACTATTTTTTTCAAGAAAACGATGGACTTCGCGAATTGCAATTTGTGCCGCTTCGTTTTTGGGATACCCGTAAACACCGGTGCTAATATTTGGAAAAGCGATGGTTTTCACACCGTTTTCAACTGCCACTTCCAGGCTTCGCTGGTAACACGAGGCCAGTTTTTCCGCTTCATTGTATTTTCCTCCGTTCCACACAGGGCCAACGGTATGAATAACAAATTTAGCAGGCAGGTTGTAGCCTTTTGTAATTTTGGCATCACCGGTTTCGCAACCATTTAAAGTGCGGCATTCTTCCAGCAGGTGTTTGCCGGCGGCACGATGAATGGCTCCATCAACACCCCCGCCGCCCAGCAAAGTTTTATTTGCAGCATTTACAATTGCAATTGTATTTAAGCGGGTAATATCACCACGGTGCAATTTTATTTTTTTACTGTCAATGTGCTTCATTTTTCTTCTGATATTTTTACATTTATGATATAAATTTAGAAAAGCCTGCTGCCATGTACAAACGAATTATCTCTTTTTTAATTTTTAGCTTGGTTTATATTTCAGCTAAAAATCAGCCACTTGCACTGCACCCTGTAAATCCGCATTATTTTATTTACAAAAGTAAACCAACGGTTCTGATTACTTCTGCCGAACATTACGGAGCAGTTTTAAATACAGCCTTCGATTATAAAGAGTATTTGCAAACCCTGCACAACGAAGGATTAAACTACACCCGCATTTTTACCGGCTCGTATATTGAAATTCCAGGGAGTTTTGGCATTGAAAATAATACACTTGCCCCGGCGCCCGGAAATTTTCTTGCACCATGGAAAAGAACAGGTGAAACCGCGTTGTATAAAGGAGAGAAAAAATTTGATTTGTCGCTGTGGAATCCAGAATATTTTGAACGATTGAAAAACTTTGTGCAGCTGGCCAATGAACTTGATATTGTTGTGGAAGTAACATTTTTTTGTTCAACCTACCAGGATGCCTACTGGGAAAGAAACCCCTTTAATCCGAAAAATAATGTAAATGACCTTCCCGCAGATTTGGACAGAAAAAATTCAAACACTTTACAAAACGGTAATTTGACCGAATTTCAAAAAGCAATGGTAAAAAAAATAGTTACTGAACTGAATGCGTTTGACAATGTATTTTATGAAATTCAAAACGAACCGTGGGCCGACAACCCGCAAAAAGCGATGCGAACCTTGCGTACACTCGATCCAAATCCTGAACAGGGAGGGTGGTTTAAATGGGCTGAAACAGCCTCAGAAGCATCGCTTAGCTGGCAACACGAAATGGCAAAAGTGGTGATTGAAACAGAATCTCAGCTTCCCAACCAACATTTAATAGCGCAAAATTATACCAACTTTAAATATTCGCTGCCCAAAGTTGATCCGCATGTTTCCATTTTAAATTTCCATTATGCATGGCCCGAAGCAGTTTGGCTGAATTATGGCTGGAACCGTGCAATAGGTTTTGATGAGTCGGGATTTGCAGGAAGTTCAGATACTACGTATGTAAAACAGGCATGGCAGTTTATGATGGCAGGCGGAGCAATTTTCAACAATCTCGATTATTCATTTTATGCAGGATATGAAGATGGTACCGGTGCCAACAATGCCCCGGGAGGTGGAAGCGCCAATCTTCGAATGCAGTTGAAAATTCTTAAAAACTTTTTGGAGTCGTTTGAATTTGTGAAAATGAAGCCCGATTTTACAACGGTTTGTCATTCTCCGGGTGCGGAAAGTCAGTGTATTTCTGAGCCAGGGAAACAATATGCAATTGTTTTTAGCGGAAGCAATATGAGCAGTATTACACTTCACCTTCCAAAAGGAAATTACAATTACCACTTTATTTCACCTTTTGATGGCAAACCCATCAAAAAAGGCTTTTTTAAACACTTTCGTGGCGGAGAAAAAGAACTATCAGTCCCTCCGTTTGATGAAATGATTGTTTTAGAAATTACGGGTTAAATCATGGTTTAATAAAATGGAATTAAACCATAAAAAAACGTAATTCCATAAAAGTAAATAAACGATTTAAGTTAAAAATATACTTTCACCCATAATAAGCCTGAAAATTCGTAGTGTGCTCCCCCATGCATTCAATAATCTCTATATTCCATAATAATTATCGATTAAATTTTAGAAAACTTAACATTTTATCTATTGTTACACAATTAGGTAATGAAAAAATACATTCAAAATAAAAAGGTACAACTTGTGTTTGCTCTGATTGGAGCAGCAGGAGGGTTTTTATACTGGAAATTTGTTGGTTGTTTAGACGGTACATGTCCAATCCGCTCGGTTTGGTATTGGAGCACGCTATGGGGAACAGCAGCAGGTTATTTGACAGGAGATATTGTTAACGATTTTAGGACAAAACGTAAGAAGAAGAGGGAGGGAGCGAACGGTGAGCACAAAATTTCAGAGCATAATTAATTCGAAACGACCGGTTTTGGTTGATTTTTATGCAGACTGGTGTGGCCCGTGCAAACAGGTGCCGCCAATTTTAAAAGAGGTGAAAGAGGATTTCAAGGAAAAAGTACGGATTATTAAAGTAAATGTAGATCGAAACCCCTTTATTGCTTCAAAATACCAAATCAAAAGTATCCCCACATTAATAATATTTCAAAACGGAATGCCTAAATGGACAGGAGTAGGAGTGAGGCATGCGAGTGAATTGAAAGAAATACTCAGGCATGTTTGCAGTTAAATCCTTTTGATTTTCGGAATTCATTTTTTTTGTTGTCCGGCAAAATTCAGCTGCCTTCATCCTTTACCACTTCAGATTCAGAAAAAAAGCCGGATACTAAATCCGGCTCCTGTAATTGTCGGGATGACAAGATTTGAACTTGCGACCCCTCGCCCCCCAGCCGAAAAATTTATTTTCCCTTAGTATTGCAATGTTTTGATTGTCAATAACTTTATTTTCTCTTTCTTTCGTATGTTTTCCTTTTTTTTATACTTTTGTTTAAACCATGTTTCACCTAAAATAACTATCGCCATGGCAGCGAGTGCAAAAATTCTACTATACAAAAGTAAAACTTATAAAAATGGAAAACACCCTGTTTTGTTACGTATCGTAATTAACAGAAAGGTTAAATATTACAATATTGGAAGCAACTTAAAGTGTTTACCAGCCCAATGGGATGAAAAGGAAAATATTTTTAATAAGAAATTCCCTAACTATCAGGAAGCCAACAGGAATATTCGTTTGAAATTAGGAAAGGCCGATAAAATATTAATCAACCTGGAAGATAAAAATGAAAATTTCACATTGTCGGATTTTGACCGTGAATTCGCAAAGGCAAATATCAAAATATATCTGTTAGAATATATTGATACCATTATAAAACGACAAAAGAAGGCTGGAAAGATTGGAAACTCAATGGCTTATTCTGCTACAAAAAGTGCATTGAAGGGATTTTTTGACGGAGATGTTGATATGCGAGATATTGATATCAAAAAACTTCAATTATTTATAGAGCATTGCCAGGGAAAAGACCTTAAACCAAATACTATCGGATATTATCTTAGGACCTTACGAGCTGTATATAATAAGGCAATCAAAGAAGAAGGATTTGAATACTATCCTTTTAAAGGGTTGGATTGGAAACATTTAAAAAATAAAACCCAAAAACGAGCTATTTCAAAAGAAGATATGATCCGGATTATGAATTTTGAAGTAGAACCGGAATCTGATTTATTTCATGCCAGGCAAATGTTCAGTTTTATGTATCTGACATATGGCTTAAATTTCGCTGATTTATCTAAACTTACCGAAAACAACATACATAAAATAGACGGAATTCAGATATTAAAATACAACCGGAGCAAAGGAGGTAAATTATATGAAATTCCCCTGAATGATGAAGCTTTTAAAATCCTGAATTATTACCTTAAGTATAACACGTTATCAAAAAAATACATTTTCCCGGTGTTAAACGAAAATTTCCACAAAACACCTACACAAATAAAAACACGTATAAAAACAGCATTGAAAAAACTTAATTCGGATTTAAAAATAATTGGTGAACATCTGGAAATACCTTCAAAATTAACATCCTATGTTAGCCGTCACACCTTCGCATCTGTTTTGGTGAAAGCTGGAACCGACCTTTTTACGATAGGGGAAATGATGGGGCACTCAGACCTTCAGACAACAAAAATTTATCTGCAGGATTTAGATTATACTGAAAAAATTGAAGCAAGTAAAAAACTAACCGATTAAACTATGTATCTACACGAAGATTTGTGGATTAAAATTTCGAATGATTTTCACGCTGAAATAAATCCAATTTTAAAAGAGATTGACAACGATGTTATAAATCAATATTGGTTTGAAAGAAAAAGTATAAGAGGTAAATTTTTTATTTTAAACGACCTTTTGCTTTCATTAAACGGAAATGATATAACTCAATCTGCCCTGGTAACTCTAAAAAACATTCTTGAGGCATATAAAATAAGGGTGGCCGGCTATTACAATAGTCATATTCTGGCAACTTGTCTTATTTACATTTCTCCAGAAAACATACAGAAGAGAAACAAATACTTTCAACAATTTAAAGATTATTTTGATTATTCTATTTACTCTTTAACTGCAATAAACGAATGTATCATGTTCCCGGTTGATTTTATTGGATTCCCGGATGACTGCAGCTTTAAGTTAACGGCCAAATTGAAAAATGAAAAAATTAAAGTAGAGAGAAGAGACAATCCACTTTTTGAGATTGAGACAAAACAAAAACATAAAATGGGAAACCTCAAAAGAATCAGGTCAGAACAGCATGAAATAGAATCAATAATTCACAAAGGAAAAAGGGAACTTTGGAAAAAGGGAGAAAAATATGCTTTTGAAAGATTTAAAGATTTTTCAATAAAAACATTAGATGGAAACAAAGAAATTTTGGAAAATTTTGATCGCAGTATTTTAATTTGTAATATGTTGATTACTAAGCTCCAAAACAATAAAACACATATAATCTTGCCAGAAATTAAAAACATACACTCCACTTTATTGGCCGGAAACTT
The DNA here is from genome assembly GCA_016930735.1 of Prolixibacteraceae bacterium. GTDB lineage: Bacteria > Bacteroidota > Bacteroidia > Bacteroidales > Prolixibacteraceae > JABMQB01. The sequence goes on along the minus strand of JAFGGF010000147.1, from coordinate 4,208 downwards.
TATTTCCGTTTCGTTTAATGAATTTCAGCAAATATTTCATCCAGAGTATTCAGGCCCGAAAATAAAATGGATAGGGAAGGGGTGGGAATTAAAATATTTTATTGATAGAATAGATGAAAAGTTTGTGAATACAAAAAAGATAAATATTTGGGCAGATGAAAGATTTGATTACGATGTTGAAAATTTGGTGAAATATTTATCCAAACAAAATAATTTAAGTCTCCAGAAAATAACAAAAAGACACTTATTATATAAAATGTTCAGGGAGTAATAATTACTCCCTGATTGCTCCATCTGACACCGTTTTTACTTTCTCTTTTTAACAAATTTTGCCCATGTTAACATATAAAAATAACGACATGGATTTAACAACAAAAAATGTTCTGAATTTTGAGGAGGCGGTTGAATATACCGGTTTTTCTCATTCATACCTCTACAAATTAACCTCAGCACAAAAAATACCGTGTTATCGACCTTACGGTAAAATGCTTTTTTTTAAGCGTGTAGAGTTGGAAGAATTTCTGACAAAAAAAAATAGTATAAAAAATGAAAACTGAAGAAAAATCACATTCACCAGTTCGATGCCCAAATTGCTTGAAAAAGGACCTCGAGATTATTCAACTCATGGAAGAGGTTATTGAACTTAGCAAAGAAAAAGACCAACTACTCCAGGAACTATCCAAAACGAAAGATAAAATGATTGCATTTTTCGAGAGCCAGCCGCCCAAACCACAAATGAAAGTGGTATTCAGAAGGTAGTTTTTTTGTCCTTTTAATAATGTGCATTTCGATTAACCTTTATAGGGCAAATTGTAAATCTAAAAGTTATGACAGATAAAATCAAAGTTCCACAAAAGGAAAAGAAAACCCACAATTTTACAATCCGGTTTTCGGATAGCGAACGCACCCAGCTTGATTCCTTTTGCGCCAAAAAAAACACAACTCTTACCGCTTTAATCAGATTCAGTTTAAAAACGGTGATGGAAAGGGCGAAGTAAATGAATCCTGCAAAAAATCAATACAATGCTTTAATGAAAATTCGGAGCCTTTTTTTTAATCTAGCTCAGGCTGAAAGGATTACTGCAGACGAACTGGAGGACTATAACAGGGCTGCGGCAGAAGCATTTGAGGCATTGGACGATTTTAAATTTATTATTGATAAACTTAAGGACGAGAAAAAAGTAGCGATAGATTCAAGGGAAAAACTTATTGAAGTGAAAAATAAGCTACTAATAATAACAGAAATGCTGGGGATTTCTGATAATGGGAAAAACAAGTTGTTAAGTTTTCCATGTCGATTTTTGGAAAATATTAACCGGGCCTTGCAGCGGCATGGGACCCCTTTGCAAGGTGAGAATTATTTTAGGCTCATTGAACAAAAATTCCGGTGGTTTGAAAGAATGATTGAACGGGATAAGGGTAACATTGAAAGTATTAAAATTCAACTGAATTTATTTCAAAACAAAAATCCTGAAGTTAAAAAAATGGCAAAAACGATTATGCAGCAAATTGCCAGCGAGAGCCAACACATTATCGATGGATTACGAGACGGGAAAAGTTTTGAAGAATTAAAGGAACAAATAGAGGAATATTGGTATGACCAACTATCAACCCATAGCATTATCGAAAGGTAAACAACGGGATAAAAAGGAGAATCCGGAAGAAAACAAATTCCCTGTTATTCCTATGGAAGATTACATTACGGAAGCCAGGGAAATATTAACAGCAGCTGGTGATGACCTGCAGAGGCAAACAGAAGCAATAACTAAGATTATTAAGCAGCTGATTCGTTATAACAATGCCTTGAAAATGATGCGATATGTTGACCAGCTGGCAAAAGAATTCAATATTAAAAAAGGAGATTTCTCAATTGCTATTAAGGAGGCACAAGCTGCACAAAAAGAAGATTCAAAAGAAGAAACAGAATCCAGCGCACTTGTTACACGGGTTGAACAATTTATTATCAATCGTTATGAAATTTATTTTAACAAAATTGCAAATAAGTTCATGTGCCGTGAGCGCGGTAAAGATGAATTTGAAATTCTTAACGAACACAATATTTACAGAGAGCTGCAAAAGTCTCATATTCGTTATTCCATGAGTGATCTAAAAAGCCTGCTCAGAAGCGACTTTATCCCTAAACGCAATGTGTTTTTTGAATATTTTGAAAATCTTTCTCCCTGGGACGGCGAAGATCACATCAAAAATCTAAGTGAATATATTACGATTCAGGAACTTTCAAGTTTTTCGAACGAAAAAGACAGATTTCTTAGAATGTTCAGGAAAATGTTTGTTCGCAGTATTGCCTGCAGCCTGGAAGTTGATTTTAATAAACAGTGTTTTACACTTGTTGGCCCCGGACAGAACATTGGTAAAAGTTCATTGCTTCGCTGGATTTGTCCAATTCCTTTACAAGACTATTATTTTGAAAATATTGGAACATCAAAAGATGATTTAATTGCTTTAACCGAAAATATAATTATAAACATCGACGAGTTATCAACCTTATCAAAATATGACATAAACGCACTAAAGTCTGTAATGTCCAAATGGAAAATAAAAGTTAGACTACCTTACGGAGAACGGCCGGAACTGTTACAGCGCAGGTGTAATTTTGTTGCCAGTACAAACCGAATGGAATTTCTTAGTGATGAGACCGGTTCTGTTAGATGGATATGTTTTTGGATAACAAAAATTAACTGGGATTATAGTAAAAAAATAGATATCGATAAAGTGTGGGCACAAGCATATCACCTTTTTAAAGAAACTGATTTTAACTACCAGTTAACTCCTTTTGAAATTGATGAAAATGAACAGGCCAACAAAACTTTCATAATTCGTTCTCCAGAGATGGAATTGATTCAAAAATTTATGATTCCGGCAACCAAAGAGGATTACGATACCGAGCTGGAACCACATAAAATACATTTCAGAACTGCAACAGAAATTCTTACTGAACTCAATCAAAAGAATTTAAGCAATTTAAAGTTGAATGCAGTGAATGTAGGGAAAAGCCTGAAGATGTTGGGATTTAATCAGTACTCAAAATATAATAATGATTCTGGCATTTCTGTAAAAGGGTATTACTTGAAATACAAGTCTGCAGAAGAAAACAATACCGATTCGTATGATATTACCAATTATTCTGAAACAACAAATAGCCCCCCATTTTAATTAATATTTTTTAAAAATTTTTATCAATGAAAATAAAAAAACATCTTACCAAGTTACTCGAAATTACTAAAAGCCGCGATATACAAAGGTTTTATTCGAGTAAGATTGATTTTATAAAAATCTTCTGTATGACTTGTAAAATAAGGTCGAGTAAACGAGTAAGTAAGTTTTTCTAAAATGCTACTCGAAAAACGAAGGAATGCAGGTTTCAGAATGATTTCGAGTAAGATGGTAGGCAAGTAAGAGTGTTTTTAAAGTTTATAAACAAAAAAAAATGGAATACTACGCAAAAATTAAGCTTTATTACAATCAGGCGGTCCCTATCCACCAGGTGGCATTAAAAATATTCGGGGCCGACGAAGATAATGCCAAAACAAACTGTGAAGAAATGATTTACAGCTGGCAAAACATTGAAAAATTTGAAATTCTGAAGATTAGTGTCCGGCCAATTCAACTTTTTCATTTTCGAATTTATTCCGTATTAAAATACCGGAACGGGAATTCAAGAAACCTTACATTTAAAATTGATGCTGAGTCAGAAAAAGATGCCTCTCAGCTCGTCATGGAAATAATTCAGCGATGGGAAGGTATTGTTTCCTACCATTTCGAAAGCATTGAAAAGAATTAAAACATTAGTGTAAATGAAAAATCACAACAAAAGATATTACATAAAATTCATTGCCAGAAATAAAAATAACTTACTAAATGTGAGCGCAAAAAGCATTTTTGCACTAACACCGGAAAATGCCGTTGCAACATTTAAAAGGGTTATTGCCCAGCGCAAAACAAACATATTTGTTGAAATACTGAAGGTATCTGAAATCCCAATCTGCCTGCAAAATTATTCTGTTGTTGCCCGAATAAAATTCAAACGACACGGTGAAAGGGATTTCACTTTTAGTATAAAAGAAGAATGTGAAGGTGATGCAAAATCTCACTTTGAAAGGATCATCCAACCCTGGAAGAATAAAATACGTGATTACCGTATAATTTTCATAATATGAAATCGGCAATACTAAAAAAGCCAGGTCATT
>JAFGGF010000146.1 GCA_016930735.1 Prolixibacteraceae bacterium | reverse complement strand
TGAAATTGGTTCACCTTTTATGCTGTCTTTCATATCGCCAAGTGGATAATACGGGAACATGTTTTCTTCCATCCATTTGTTGGCAGCCACCGGGGTCATTTTCCATCCTGAATTACAGGTGGAAACCACTTCAATAAATGAAGTCCCTTTTTTATCCAATACATTCTGAACCGCTTTTTTCATTGCCTTTTTACATTTCCTTACAGCACCTGCTGTATGAGCAGATTGACGTGTAACATACGATGTCCCCGGCAGTTGGGCAATCAGTTCTGTAATTTTTAACGGGTAACCGTTCAGATCGATGTTACGCCCTGCCGGAGTAGTTGATGTTACCTGCCCGTTGATAGTTGTCGGGGCCATCTGTCCGCCGGTCATCCCGTAAATTCCGTTATTGATAAAAATAACCAGAATGTTTTCACCACGGTTACATGCATGAATTATTTCTCCGGTCCCGATCGAAGCCAGGTCGCCATCACCCTGGTAGGTAAAAACAAATTTATCCGGATTTACACGAATCACACCTGTTGCCAGGGCTGGTGCCCTTCCGTGAGCTGCTTCCTGCCAGTCGATATCGATGTAGTTATAAGCAAGTACCGAACAACCAACCGGTGCAATACCAACTGTTTTTTCCTGCAGATCCATTTCTTCAATTACTTCAGCCAGGATCTTATGCACCACTCCATGGGTACAACCCGGGCAATAATGCATGATCACATCGTTTTGTAACTTCGATTTATCGTAAACCAGGTTTTCCGGTTTAATTATATCTTTTATATCCATAATCTAACTCTTTACAAATTTTTCTATCAATGCATCGACAACCTCACCCGGAGTAGGAAGTATTCCTCCCAGGCGTCCAAAAAACTCAACCGGGACAGAAGATTCTGCCTCATGAACGGCTAATTTAACATCCTCGATCATCTGACCTGAATTCATTTCTACAGAAAGAAATCCTTTTACTTTCCCGCAAAGTTCTTTAACTGCATTAACCGGGAACGGATATAGAGTTATCGGCCGCAACAATCCAACTTTAATTCCTTTTTCCCTTGCCAGTTCAATCGACTTCTGGCAAATTCTTGATGAAGTTCCAAAAGCGACAAAAACATATTCAGCATCGTCGCACATGATCATCTCAAACCGTTGTTCATTTGATTCAACTTCCTTGTATTTCTCCTGAAGGTGAATATTATGTTTTTCCATCCGGTCGGATTGAAGTTCCAGGGATGTGGCAATATTTTTTGCCCTCGATTTTGGTTTTCCTGTAGTAGCCCACGATCCCCATTTTTCATGTATTTCCTCATCGGTCCAACGGGGTCTAAAATCGCCTAATTCCACTTTTTCCATCATTTGCCCGATGGCCCCATCTGTGAGGATCATTGCCGGATTACGGTATTTAAAAGCCAGTTCGAAGCCAAGATCCACAAAATCGTTCATTTCCTGAACCGAAGACGGAGCCAGAACGATCAGTTTATAATCGCCATGCCCCCCTCCTTTCACAGCCTGAAAATAATCGGCCTGCGATGGCTGGATTGTCCCTAACCCGGGACCTCCGCGTTGTACATTCACTATCAGGCAGGGTAATTCAGCACCTGCTATATATGAAATTCCTTCCGTCATTAAACTGATCCCCGGGCTTGATGATGAAGTCATTACTTTTTTTCCGGTTGCCGCAGCACCATACAACATATTAATTGAAGCAACTTCACTTTCAGCCTGAAGCACAACCATACCGGTTTCTTCCCAGGGAGCCCTGAGCATTAGCGTTTCCATAACTTCTGACTGAGGGGTAATCGGATAACCGAAATAACCGTCGCAACCACAACGTATTGCTGCTTCAGCCAATACCTCATTCCCCTTCATTAATCTTAGTTCACCCATATTTTCGATTTTTGATTTTGGATATTAGATTTTGGATCCTTTTCAGAAAATAATTTTTGAAAAGGAAGTAAAAATCTCACTTAACTTGCTTTAACCCGATAAATTGTAATACATGTATCGGGGCATACAACACCACAGTTGGAACAACCAATACAATTTTCAGGATTTTCCATATAGGAATAATGATAACCTCTGCTATTTACTTCCCTGTTTAATGCCAATACCTCATGTGGACAGGCTTCTACACATAATCCACAACCTTTGCATCCTTCCATGTCAACAACAACTGCACCTTGAACTTTTGCCATAATTAATTTAGTTAGAATTATTTTTAGCAGAAAATATACTTCTGTTTTAATATCTTCAAAAAACGTTGGTTAAAACCAGACACAAAACTATACGCATCAATCTGAAAAAAATGCAACAATTGTTGCGAAATCAGATATTGCTCAAAATCCGGGAAAAAATGTTTCGATGGATTCCAAGGTAGGAAGCAATATGCTGTCGTTGTAACTTTGCCGCCAATGCACTATTCTCCTTCAGAAACTGTTCAATCCTTTGTTTTGCATTTAACGATTGTAAAGCATGAATCCGGCTTATCGCCTGTATATAACTTTCCTCAGCCAAAATTCTGACTGTCCTTTCAAACTGGTGGTTCCTGTCAAGGAACTCCTTAAATTCATCTTTTTTTATATAAATCAGTTCCGAATCGTCATAAGCTTTGATACATTCGGTTGAATTTCTTCCAAAATAAAATCCCTGATGATTGCTTACAATAAAATTATTTGGGGGGTAAAAAAACCTGGAGATCCATTCAGTCCCGTTTTCCGAAAGGTATGTGGCATAAAGCAATCCGCTTATAAGAATTCCGATCTTTTTAGTCTGTTCGCCATAATCAATAAAACATTCACCCTTTTTCAGGATGATTTTTTTATGCTCCAATGGAAGTTCTTTAATCTGATCCAGAGTGAGATTGTAACGCGATATGACTTTGCTTTTATCCATTGGTTCAGCTAAAATTCTCATTAAAAAGTTTTAGACGCTGTTCAAGCTCGCCAAACTGATCACGTTTAACAAATGAAACGCAAGCCCTGATCCCTTCCTCGTTGCTGCCGGTTTCACTCAGGCCAATTGCACTGATACCGAAATACAAAAGATTTTTTACCAGTTCAGCTCCTGTCATTCCGGGATAACCAACCGTAAAATAAAAACCATCGGCAATAGGCTCATCTAGGTCTTTTTTATAAACCAGATTAAAACCGTTTTCGAGAAAAATCTTTTTCATAATTTTTGCTTTCTCACCGTATTCTTTTACCGAATCGACAAAATTAAAATCTCCGTTGTTGGCTGCTTTCAGCATAGCTGCAAGAGCCCATTGTGCCGAATGGCAGGTACCGGAAGTTAATGCATATAAAATCTTTAATGTTAGTGTGTTCCCGAAAGTGGAACTTTTAAATCGTTCCTGAAGGTCGGGGAATTCGTTGTTAAACAACGAATCGGAAATAGCCATTACCGCACAACGCTGGCCGGCATAAGAGAATATTTTCGAGCTTGAAATAAACAAAATATATTTATCGGTGTATTTGGCAACAGTAGCCTGATATGGTGGCTTTCCCGGAGTGTACAGGTCTTTCCTGAAATCCATAGCAAAATATGCCAGGTCCTCAATCACTACCACATTATATTTAACAGCCAGTTCGCCAATTATTTGTAATTCTTCTTCTGTTAAACAAATCCATGAGGGATTATTCGGATTTGAATAAACAATGCTGTTAATATTTCCTTTCGACAAATAAGATTCAAGTTTTTCGCGTAGTTTTTCACCCCTGAAATTGAAAACATCAAAGGTTTCATATTTTTGCCCGATTACCATCATCTGCTGTTTCTGTACCGGGAATCCGGGATCGATAAAAAGAGTTGTATCTTTTTCCTTATCGATATTCCCGACAGCCATAAAAGCGGCATAAGTCCCCTGCATGGACCCGACAGTAGGAACACAGCATTTCGGGCTAACCTCAACATCCATAAAATTTTTTATAAACCTTGAAGCCTCTTCTTTTAAAGGTTTAATACCATCGACCATCGGATAAATTGATGCAACGCCCCTTTTTAATGCTTCAATTTCGGCATTGATCCCAACTTCGGCAGGAGGTAATCCGGGTACTCCCATTTCCATCCTGACATATTTAAAACCGGTCTCTTCTTCAACCATATTGACAAGAGCAACAATTTCCCTGATTGAAGCCTTACCGATATCAGGAACCCTGAGTTCTCTGATTTTCCTGTCGACAAGCTCTTTTTGCAATAGAGAATTACCCATCTTTTTTAGTATTTAAATATAAAATAAGCAAAGCTGAAGTTAATTGGCAAATTCTGAAAATGTATTAAACAACAGGTTTTATAAATCAGAAATAAAAACCTTTCACAATAGAAAAACTGAAAGTTTCTGCCCTGCTTTTGTATTGATTATAAAGGAAAAAGGTGATTATAAACCACCTGATTTTTATCACCTTTTACAAACCGAATTCAGGTTTTATTTTTTCGAGCCATCCGGCAAGTCGATCGTCGGTTAATTCAGGCTCAAAATCCTCATCAAGTGGCAATCCGATAAATTTCCCGTCGATAACAGCTTCCGATGATTCAAATTCATAACCATCGGTGGAAACCTGCCCTACAATTTTTGCATTATTTTCCAACAGGCTTTTTCCAAGGATTCCCATAAAATCTATAAAATTCTGAGCATAAGTAATATGGTCTCCCAGGCCAAAAATTGCAACTGTCTTTCCTGAATAATCAACTTTGCTTATTTCCGGCAGGAATTTTGCCCAGTCGTTCGATGAAAATTCAGAATCCCAGGTATCTTTACCTACTGTGGAAATCCCAAAAATAATCTTATCGAATTTTTCCAGATCTTTTGTTGAAGCATCTTTTACCGGAACCAGGACAGCTGCTTCTCCCAGTTCAGCTTTAACTTTATCGGCCACCCTGTTGGTCGATCCTTTTAAGGGTCCGAAGAATATTCCAATTTTATTCATATATTTTTCTTTTTAATGGAAACTACGATTTACAATTTTTTCTTTACTCTACAAAAAAACCAGACAGAATTTTCCAATTCATCTTTTTTTAATAATTGCCATTCGCCTGGATTGTTACTTCTCCTTTATTGTATTCACCAAGGATTGATAAACTTGAAACTTTTTTAAGCACTTGGTGAATAGCATGTTCGTAATTTTCAAGCGTATCCCATTCAATATCCACATGGATGGTATATTCATTTGGTTTCCCGATTATTGGAACGGATTGAATTTTTGCCAGGTTGATTTTATATTCTGTAAAAATATTAAGCACAGCTGCCAGTGAACCGTAATAATGCCCTACCTCAAAACAGATGGAGGCTTTATTGGTCCCTTCGGTTGAATTTCCGTGTTTGGCAAGAATCAGGAACCTGGTATAATTTTTTTTATTGGTTTCGATCCCCGTTTCCAGGATGTTTAATCCGTAAATCTCAGCCGAGCGGTTATTGCTGATAACAGCAGCATAATCAATTTTTTCTTCTGAAATATATTTTGCAACGCCGGCATTATCTCCAAGTTCTTTGGTTTTAATTCCTGGAAAGTTCTGTTCAAGGTATTCGTTGCATTGCTGAAATGAAACCGGATGCGAATAAACCTCCCTGATATCTTTTTTCTCTACTCCGGGCAATGCCATTAAATTAAGCTGAATATGGATATAAATTTCACCTGTTATCCGCAAATGAAAATCCCTGATCAATCCGTAGTTGTTTAATAAACTCCCTGCAATTGAGTTTTCAATGGCCATTACAGCAATATCAACTTTATCGGCATCGATTAATTCGCATACCTTTCGGAACGACTTGCATTCCACAATTTCTATTTCCTCTTCGAAATAACGCCGTGCCGCATCTTCATGGAATGAACCGGCTATTCCCTGTATAGCAACTTTTTTCATTTTGAAATATTTATGGGATCAAAGATACAAAGTGCAGATTAAAATCAACACTTTGATTTGGACTATTAACAATCAAATATTATAAGGATCACCTCCTGAAATCAATTCATCCTTATGTTTTTCCAGTTTTTTCAGGCACATTTGCGGGTCGGACGGCTTTATTACAATTACCGAAGTCCGCTCGTTCATCGAAAAAGCATACATATATTCGATAAATACCTCTTCGGAATTTAAAACCTCTAATGCTTTTGCAAGCGCGCCCGGTTTATTGGGAGCATTTAAAAGCACAACATCGGTTGTTTTTGCAGAAAAACCGTTTTCCTTTAATATACCAATTGCTTTCTCCGGGTCGGCAACTATCATCCTGAGGATGCCAAAATCGGAAGTATCGGCAATGCTGAAGGCTGAAATATTAATTCCATTTTTACCCAGTACCTGGGTAACTTCATTCAGTCGCCCGATTTTATTTTCAAGGAATACAGAAACTTGTTGTACGATCATTTTCTTAAATTTTCCGGTTATCGATTACCCTTTTAGCTTTTCCAGATGTACGTTCAATCGTTTTGGGTTCCACCAGTTTAACCTGAACTGAAATTCCCAACGTACTCTGGATATTATCTGTGATTTTTTTCCTGAGCAACTGAAGTTGTTTTATTTCATCGGAAAAAAATTGTTCCTGCACTTCCACCATAAGGTTTAGTGTATCAAGATTTCCCTCCCGTTCAACAACCAAAAGATAGTGTGGTTCGGTTTCACTCATTTCAAGCAATACACTTTCAATTTGCGACGGGAATACATTAACGCCCCTGATAATAAGCATATCATCACTCCTTCCGAGGCATTTCTCCATCCTGACCAATGTGCGCCCGCATTTACATTTTGAATAATTCAATCGTGTCAGGTCGCGCGTCCTGTAACGTATTATTGGAATTCCTTCCTTTGTAATAGTAGTAAATACCAATTCGCCGATTTTCCCTTCCGGCAATGGCTGAAGTGTTTCCGGATCAACAATTTCGGGATAAAAATGGTCTTCATTAATATGCATCCCATCCTGTTCTTCGCATTCGCATGAAACTCCCGGACCTACAATTTCACTCAATCCATAAATATCGATCGCTTTGACCTTCAGTTTATCCTCAATTTCTTTCCGCATGTTCTCACTCCAGGGCTCGGCACCAAAAATCCCCACCCTTAACTTCAGTGATCCTGGTTCAATTCCCAATTCCCGTAAAACTTCTGCCAGATGCAGGGCATACGAAGGAGTACAAGCTATTACTGATGACCCAAAATCATTCAGCAATTGAATTTGTTTTTTTGTATTACCTCCTGAAATCGGGACAACTGTGGCACCCAGATTTTCGGTACCGTAATGCAGCCCCAGTCCACCGGTAAACAAACCATAACCATAAGCCACCTGAACAATATCGTTTTTATGCACTCCTGCCATACAAAGGCTGCGTGTAACCACTTCCGACCACATATTCAAATCATTCCGTGTATATCCAACTACAGTTGGTTTTCCGGTTGTACCCGAACTGGCGTGCAACCTTACTATTTCACTCATTGGGACGGTAAACATGCCAAACGGATAATTGTCCCTTAAATCCGATTTATTTGTAAAAGGAAGTTTATGGATATCATCTATGCTTTTAATATCGCCTGGGATAAGCCCTATTTCCTGCATTTTCCTCCTGTAACTGGCTACATTATGATAAACCCTTCTTACAGTGTTGATTAATCTTTCAGTTTGAATTTGCTGCATCTGTTCCCTGTCGGAACTTTCAATTGTTTCGTTCCAGATCATATATTCATTCAATTTTAAAATGGTCGGGATCAACCAAAGAATTCCAAATATAGGGATTTAATTACCGTAAACTACTGCGTCTTCCAGAATTGTTATATTGTTTTTAACAAGCCTTTCAGTTGCTTCAATAACATCGGGAACTTCAAGCAAAAGGATTGCAATACGCTTGTCGGAAAGTAAGCGGCTGTAGGCATTAATAAAATGAATACCGGATTTTGCAAGTTTTAAAAGGAGTTCATCAAGCCCTCCGGCCTCGTTTTTCATTTCCAGGGCGATAACTTCGCGTAATGCAACCGAGTTCCCTTTTGAAGAAAGTAATTTATAAGCTTTTTCAGGTTGGTCAACCAGCAGGTTTAAAACTCCCCAGCCATGTGAAATATTATTCAGGTTTAATGAACGGATATTAATATCTGCTTCACGCAATACACCTGTAATACTCTCAAAATGCCCTATCTTATTTTCAAGAAAAACAGAAACTTCATATGCCATAATTCTAATCTTTAATAAAACAGAAAGCTGCCTGATTGATTAAAAATATCAGACAGCTTTCGAAAAGAACAAATATCGTATAAAATTAATTCATTTATCAGAATTTATAGGCAACAGATATCATATTCCTGAAATTACTTGCCCTCTCGTCATCATCAACAATAACTTTTGCCTTATTATTATAATCAGGTGAACCATAGGCAACTGTTGTTAAACTCAGTTCTACTCCAAACATAAAATTCTTATATGTATAAATCAGCTGTGGTGATATTTTTGAAATCATATCTATTTCGGAAGCATATGTCATACCATAAAACGGACTACCTGCCATCGGATTTTCTGAAGTCCCAAGATTTTTAAGATAGCCAATATACATCCCAAATTTAAGGGCTTTGCCATAGGTGAAATTAATCCAGTTATAAACATGGTTCATTGGGGTGTAAGTTTCAGCGCCGGTAGCTGGATCGACTGAGGTTAAAAAATAACCACTCGGAAGAAGATGCTCACAAACATTCTGCCCGTACATTGATTTGGCCATAAACATAAAATTCCCACCTGAATATTTCAAATATGCGAGTGCTGAGATGGTATTCAGTTTTTCGGTTGCTTTAAAAGTACCATTGGTCCCGGTTGTTTTCGTTTGTGGCCTGATGGATTTCATATCGATGGCTGCACCAAGAATCCAGTTTTGATTATAAAACTGAAGCTGCCCACTTATGTCCGGAACCAGGGCATCACGCTGGTATTGATATGTTTTCCCACTTGGTCCGGTATTGCTGTAATCATATTGGTAAACGGCGGCAAGAATAAGATCCACACCATTGCTCAATGTATGAGTAAACCGCAACTGAGGGCTCCGGTTAAATACCTGAAATGGCAGGCCGGTATTTTCATTCAGTGTTGCCGGATAAACTTTTTCAACAAACATAGGATGCCAGGCCCTTCCTATTAAAAGTTTCGATTTTTCCCATTCAATCTGGGTATTGGCATGCCGCAGACGTAAAGTCGGTGTCATGCTGCCCCCGGTAAAGTCAAATTCAATATACCCGCTTATTTTGGCCTTTCCCATTTCCAGTCCTGTAAAACGTGCACCTAGCCTTGAAAAAGTATTTAAAAACTTGGCACTCGGAACAGCATTAAGGTCGTCACCATTCTGATCAAGGTTCGGCTTTAAAGGATATATTTCGAACAAATCATCACATGCGCCAAGATTTCTTCTTGCATCAAAAATAAAATCGTTTCGAACAAATCCGCTTAGGTCAACTTTAATATTTTGCGATGATAAAAATCCCTGCGTATATCCTGAAAAAGAGATTAAAATAAATAATATTGATACTATTTTTTTCATAACGTTAGTTGATTTAATTGTTATTTCGAGTTTAATAAATTTTTAAAGGTTGCTATCTCAGGTTGTCAAAAATAATACAATAGTGGCGATCGAACATTTCAGAATTGTTGCTGAAAAACATAGATTGCTAATTTATTCTGATTCTAAACAGTAGTTTTATCAAATTAATAATTCAGCTTTTACAATTGTAACATTTGTTACATTCTGTTTCCTAAATCATTAAAATCTTTGCATCCAACTCAATTATATTCCGAATGAATAAATCCAAATGGTTAAAACGATTCAGGAAATTTCATAAATGGCCTGGAATAATAATTTCTGTTTTTGTTATTCTATTCGCAATTTCAGGAATTATAATGAACCACAGAACCCTGATTTCTTCTGTCGATATTCCAAGAAAAATACTACCTTCAAATTACGAATATTCCAATTGGAACTTAGCCGCAGTGCGGGGTTCTCTTCATCTTTCGGGAGATACATCGCTTATTTTTGGCAATGCAGGCATTTGGAAAACACCAGATGACTTCATTAATTTTGCCGATTTTAATCAGGGTTTTCCTAAAGGAATTGATAACCGGAAAATCAATGCGATGGCAGTACTTCCAAACGGTAATCAGTTTGCCGGTACCCAATTCGGACTATATAATTTTAAAAACACAGATGAAAAATGGGTTGAAGTAAAACTTCCGGTTGAAAATAAAAGAATTGCAGACCTTATTGTAAAAAATGATACTCTTATAATACTGACCCGCGACTACCTCCTGAAATATACAGACCACGACAATATTCAAATTATACAGTTGCCCGAACAGGATAATTACACCAGAAAAACAGGATTATTCAATACACTTTGGGAATTGCACAGCGGTGAACTGTTCGGAATTATCGGGAAACTTTTGGTGGATTTATTCGGAGTGGCAGTTATATTTTTATCAATAACCGGGTTACTCCATCTCTTTTTTCCTAAAATTATGCGCAAAAGGAAAAAGGTCGAAAAACCGGTTGAAATACTGGTCCGGACGAAACGATTAAACCTGAAGTGGCACAATGTTGTTGGGTATATTTTTGTCCTGTTTCTGGTAATTAACACATTTTCAGGCATGCACTTACGACCACCTTTGCTGATTGCCATTGCAAACAAACAGGTTGGTATTATCCCTTACTCTCACCTGGACACGCCTAATCCATGGCACGATAAACTGCGTCGTGTGGCCTGGGATGAAAATCTCGGCATATATATTTTCTCAACATCCGAAGGATTTTTTTATACAGGTGAAACTTTAAAAGAAAAGCTGATTGCTTTTACAGGGCAACCTCCTGTAAGTATTATGGGCTGTAATGTATTGGAAAAATTTTCTGAAGGCAAATATCTGGTAGGATCTTTTAGCGGAATGTATATCTGGGATATCTTCACTGGTAAATCCTTCGATTATTTCTCAAAACAACAATACCAAAAACCGGAAGGGATGGAAATACCTGTTGGTGAGAATATGGTTGCCGGATTAATTCATAAAAGTTCAGGTGAGAAAATATGGTTTGATTATAATGAAGGTTCAAAAAGGATGACATCCCATAATGGGATGTCATCCTTCCCGGACATGCCGGAAGAAATTGTTAAAAAAACACCTATTTCTCTCTGGAACGTAGCACTGGAAGTCCATACAGGACGTGTTTTTGAAAAGTATACCGGACCATTTTATATTCTTTATGTACTTCTGGCAGGAATTTGTATTCTTCTTGTCCTGATCAGCGGTTTTTTTATCTGGTGGCTGGGGTACAAGAAAAAAGCAGTAAGAAGTTAACAGATATCAGTGAACAGAAAAACTTCAAAATGAAAGTAATCCTGATAAATAAATCATTTTTTATTTCTCAATCCTGATCCTGGCATCAACAGCCAGAATATCGGAACCAATACCCAACAACGGATTTATATCCATTTCTTTAATTTCAACAGCAAAGCGGAGCAAGGTTGAAAAGCGGACAATAATTTCGGCAAACCGATGTATGTTTATTCCCGGCTGCCCCCGGTAACCTTTCAGTATTTTATAGGATTTCAGGTTCTTAATCATTGAAATTGCTTCCTCAAATGTCAGGGGTGCAAGGCCGGATGTAACATCCTTCATCACTTCGACATAAATGCCACCCATCCCGCAAACAATAATATGGCCGAATTTATCTTCATATTTAGCCCCGAGGAATAACTCATTTCCTTTTGCCATTTGGGCAACCAAAACTCCTTCAGTTCCTTTAATACCGAAAAGATGGTGAAATTCTTTCTGTACCTGTGCTATATTCCTGACATTCAACACAACACCACCAACATCGGTTTTATGTACCGGTCCGATTACTTTCATCACAACAGGAAATCCGATATTCGAAGATGCGAGCACTGCCTCATGTTCAGTTTTGGCAACCATTTCAGTTACACGGGGAATTCCTGCAGCATCAAAAAGTTCATGAATCACTTCCGGATTCTGATATCCTTCCGGTGCTTTTTCAATTATTTTCCTGATTTTTTCAATTTGAACACCTTCCATAAATATACTTCCATCGGAAGGTCCGGATGTTCTGATTACTTTTGTTAAAGCCCTGCCCAATAATACTTCATCGGGGAAGTTCACATTTCCGTGCGACAGAAAATAGGCAACATCCTCTTTTACATCAATTATTGAAGGAAGGATCGGATAAATAGGTTTTTTGCATGAATGCATTTTCCGGTCAAGCAACTCGTAAACATCTCTGATAGGAAATAATCCGGAACTGCCAAAGATTACTGCCATTCCATCAATTTCATTAAAATCATTTTCGCAGGCATCAATAATATGCCCCAACTGTTCAGCGGTTCCGGTAGCCAGAAAATCAATTGGATTTTCAACTGAAGAGCCCGGAAATAATTTTTCTTTTAAAGCTGTTTTTTGAGGTGAGTCGGGGATTTGCGGAATTTTTAATCCACCGTCTTCAAGGGCATCGGTAAGCATTACTCCCGGTCCACCGGCATGGGTAATAATGGCTATGCTTTTATTTTTCAACTCCTTACACATAAAAACATTGGCAACAGTAACCAATTCTTCACGTCCGTAACAACGAACTATCCCGGCCTTTCTGAAAAGGGCTTCCACTGCTGAATCGGAACTTGTCAGTGCACCTGTATGTGATGACGCAGCCCTGCTACCGGCATCGGAACTCCCGGCTTTTATTGCTGCAATTTTACAACCCTTCCTGATTAATGAGGAGGCATGGAACAAAAGTTTATCCGGATCATCAATGTTTTCAATATATAGCAATTTGACTTTCGGGCTTGTTCCAGGATTAAAAGTTTCATCCAAGTATTGAAGTATATCTTCAACACCGATCTGGGCACTGTTCCCGACGGAAAAAACATTGGCAAACCTAAGCCCTTTAGGAATACCCGATTCCATAATAAATACTGCTGTTGCCCCTGAACCGGAAATAAAATCGCAGCCATCGGGTGATAGATTAGGCACCGGAGTAGTAAAAACACTGGAATGGAAGGGAGTCATAATTCCAATGCAATTGGGACCTATCAATGAGCCTCCAACTTCATCAATGGTTTTTACTATCTGATCTTCAATAATTTTCCCTTCTTTACTTTCTTCGCTGAATCCTGCCGAAATGATTATAAAAGCCCTGGTACCTTTTTCTTTTACCAGAATCGAAACTGTTTCAGGGCAAAAACGGGCCGGAATTGCAAGGACAGCCAAATCAACCAAAGGAAGTTCATTCACTGATTGAAACGCAGTAAGGTTCTGAACAATCTCTTCTTTTGGATTAACAGGGTATAACTCCCCTGAAAAACTATTGTCAATCAGATTTTTTAGCATCTTGCCACCTGGTTTGGCAATATTATTTGATGCTCCTATTACTGCAATACTTTTCGGTTTTATCAGTTTTGGATGGATCATTTATCCCGATTTTTTCAAGGTAAAAATAAAAAATACAACAGTGACCTGCGATGATTTTTTTCCATGATTGAAAATAATAACTACTTTTAATAAACGGAATCTCTCAATAAATGCCGGAAAAAAAAGAACAGAAAATAGTTGTGCTGATTGAAAATAAAGAATCAGACAATAACCTTATTTTACATGGAATTAAACTGGCAGCGGCTTTTAAAAAAGAGCTTTGTTTTTTGCTTGTTCAAAATAATAAACAAATTTCAAAACTAAGTGAATCAATTATTGCCGGCTACAAAGCTGTAGTAAAAAGAGACATTCCTGTTCTACCGGTTTCTGACCTGATTTTAAATGGAAAGCCAAAGGATCTGATTGACCCATTGGTTGATGAACATGAAGCAATACTGATCATTCTCCGAAACAAACTGTTTAAAAACTGGGCTTCTGCAGTTCGAATCAGCCCTGTTCCTTTTCTTTTTGTTAATGAAAACCAGAATTCTGTCCCGGATTATAAAAAAGTTGTACTACCTCTCGATTTGAGAAAAGAATCAAAAGATTCGGTTTTATGGGCCTCTTATTTTGCTAGGTTCAATAACTCCGGCATTAATGTTTTAGCTGCAAATGATAATATAAAAGACAACATAAAAAGCGTTCAGAAAAACATTCTCATGATGAAAAAACTTTTTACCAAGTTCAACATCGCATTAAAGATATTCAAAGGCACCTCAGGCAGTATGAAAATTCAGTTTGAAGCCCTTGAACTGGCTAAATCTTCCGGTGCTGAAATGATTATTATTCTGGGAAGTTCATATATTTCGTTCATCGATATTTTTATCGGATTGCCTGAGAATAAAATCATCCGAAATGCAGGAACGCTGCCTGTTTTGCTTATCAATCCCCGCAGGGATTTGTATATTATGTGTGATTAAATCTATTCCCAGATCAACTCCATTTCATCCAGCAAATAACCGGCTCCTGCAAATTTATCAATGAGAAACATGGCATAGCGCACATCCAGAATAATGTTCCGGCATTGATCCGGGTCGAACATGATGTCGCTCATGGTGCCCTCCCAGCAGCGGTCGAAATTAATTCCTATCAACTGGCCGTCGCCGTTAACCACCGGGCTGCCTGAATTGCCTCCGGTTGTATGGTTCGAAGCAATAAAACAAACAGGTACTTCACCATCAACTGAATACGGACCATAATCCTTTTTTTCATAAATTTCTTTTAAAGCATCCGGCACATCGTAATCATAAATCTCCGGATTATCTTTCTCCATGATCCCCTTAAGTGTTGTATAATAATTATACTTTACACCATCAACAGGTTCATAACCTTCAACTTTACCGTAAGAAACCCGGAGGGTCAGGTTGGCATCAGCATAAAGCGGTTGCCCTTCTTTCAACTTCATAATTCCTTCCATATAGGTTTTCTGAAGGGCATCAATATCGTTATTTAATGAATTAACAACAGGGTTGATTTCTGTTTCAAACTTTGAATTTAAAATACGATACAACTCAATTATAGGATCTTTTTTCAGTTTGGCAACTTTTTTCATGTTTCCTGATTCCAGAATTGCCTTTAATTTATCAAAATCAGACAATACGGACTTCTGATAAACATTTTGGATCAGTTTCTTATCATCAGACTTTTGAATCAACTGGATTACTTCCTGTGGCACAAACCTATAATCCAGATCGTTTACCAATATTGATAAAAGTGCAGCAAATTGTTTTTCATCCGTTTCCCAATCCTGGTTTTTGATGACATTTTCAATTGAACCAATCGTACGGCTAACTCTGTTTTGAGCATCTTCTTCCCTGCCATTTTCAATAAATGAAATTAAGCTGTTTACCTGGGCAGCCATCGAAAAAATTTCAGCTCCTCTAAAAACGGTTTCCGAATAATAATCCGAAGCCTTAATATATTCTGCAAGTGTTTTGTACTTTTCCTCAAATCCAGAAAAAACCTCCTTGTATTTGTTTTCCCACAATCCGTTTTCAATTGCCCATGATTTAAATTCATCTTCAAACCGGATTTTACGGCTAACTGCATCGAGCCGTTTTAACCCCTTGATTTCGCCCTGCCATTTTTTCCATGAATTACTGATTCCGTTTACTTTTGCCGCATACTGTATTCTGACTTTCGGATCCTTTTCCATTTCGTTGTAAATAATCTCCAGTTTTTTATCCCTGATGCTGATCCGGTCGGGATCACGCTGATCCATGATCAGTTTAACTGCTTCGGAAGGAATATACTGCATGGTACTTCCCGGAAAACCAAAAACCATAGTAAAATCATCCGGTTTGATTCCTTTCATTGAGATCGGGAAAAACTTCTTTGGTTTATAAGGAATGTTATCTTCTGAATACGATGCCGGTTCGTTGTTTTTATTGGTGTAAATCCTGAAAAGCGAAAAATCGCCTGTATGTCGTGGCCACATCCAGTTATCAGTATCACCGCCAAATTTCCCGATTGCCGAAGGAGGAGCTCCTACCAAACGAACATCGTTGAAGACTTTATATACATATAAAAAATACTGGTTGCCATAAAATAAAGGCTTTACAGAAGTTTCAAATTTTCCGTCTTCTGAAGCTTCACTCCGTATTTTTTGAATATTTGATTGAATTATTTTTTCTTTTTCCTGCTCATTCTCAATTTCAACGGTTCCTTCCAAAACTCTTTCAGTTACATCTTCCATATATTCCATAATTTGAACAGATAATCCTCTGTTTGGCAATTCTTCACCTCTGTTCATTGCCCAGAATCCATCTGTCAGGTAATCGTTTTCAATTGAACTGTGTGACTGAATCCTGCTTAATCCACAATGGTAATTGGTAATTAACAGTCCATCATCTGAAATAATTTCTCCAGTACACCCGCCGCCAAACAAAACAACAGCATCCTTCATGCTTGAATTATTTACATCGAAAATATCCTGTGCGGTAAGTTTAAATCCCATTTGCTGCATTTCTTCGATATTATATTTTTCAAGCAGGATAGGGATCCACATCCCTTCTTTTGAAAATAATGTTGAAATACTTAAAAGGAGTATTAAAGCAAGTAAAATGGTTTTTTTCATAGTCTATATAAATTTAACTAATGTGCGAAAACAGATTTACGCAAATCAGTTGGATTATTATAAAATAACAGGATTCAAAGATAATTAATTGGAGCTTTTATTTAAATAAAAAATCCGGAGATTGCTCCCCGGAATTTTTCCTATTAAAATTATTTAAAAATTTCTTCTTCTTTTTGATACCCTTCAGATATTACCGTAAGCTTGAGATTTTCTTTGTTTACGACAGTGGCATTATGCAAAATTGAAGGAACCAGAATTTCCCCGTTACTGATCCGTTGATAAGAATTTTCACATGGTTCACACTCTGCCATTTTCACTGCAAGTTCTGCAGCAGTTGTTGCTATATTTTCAATTGGTTTGTAAATGGTAATTGTTTGTGTCCCTTTCAATATTTCCTGAAGGTTCTTTAAATCTGCATCCATGCCTGCCACCAATACTTTACCGGCTAAACCAACCTCTTCAAGTGCCTTTATAACTCCCAGGGCTATGGCATCATTTCCGGCAATAATTGCATCAGCTTTTTCAGGTAATTCCAGTATCTTTTTCGTATGGGCATACCCTTCATCCATCGACCAGGAATCAGTAAATTCCTTATAAATGATTTTGATATCACCCTTTTCAACCAATGGCTGAAGAATATTTAACTGCCCCAGATATAAAAACTGGCTGTTATGGTCATTTTGTGCACCCCCGATCAATGCATAGTTACCTACCGGTTTAATAGTGGTAAGATATTGAGCCTGTAATTCCCCGATATTAACGTTATCTGTTGAAACATAATAGTCCAATTTACAATTCATTATAAGCCTGTCATAAGAAATCACATTAACACCACGGTCATTTGCTTCTTTTACAATTTCTGAAGCAGCAAACATATCAACCGGAACTATTACAAGGACTTTAATTCCTTCATTCATTAGTTTTCTTGCCTGAATTAATTGTCTTTCTGCATTATTATCTGCAATTTCCACCGATACTGTACCCCCCATGTCAGTAACCTTTTGTACAAAATAATCACGGTCATTTTCCCATCTTTCCTTATCCAGAGCATGTAATAAAAAACCAATTTTCACAGGTCTGTGTGTGCATCCGTTACTTAAAAAAACGGCGAGGATTATAAAAACGAAAATCTTTCTGAATTTTTTCATAACCTGAAATTTTATATTGTTAAGAAAATTAAAGACTTTACCGGTTTTTTCGGTCTTTTACGTCTTTAATAAAGAATGGTTATAATCCAGGTTTTGTTAAAGAGAAGGGGTCTTTAAAAATTTTTTAATTCACAATAAAGTTTCTGGACAGGAAGTCCCATCACATTAAAAAATGAACCTTCAATATGTGATATGCCAATATATCCGATCCATTCCTGTATGCCGTATCCCCCTGCTTTATCATACGGTTTATAATGATCGATATAATAAATAATTTCTTCAGAAGTAAGTTTTTTAAAAACCACATTTGAAACAGAATAAAATGATTTTTGCCTGTCAAGGGTTTTTAAACAAACTCCTGTAATAACCTGATGCTCGCTATTACTTAACAATGAAAGCATTTCAAATGCTTCATCCCGGTTTTCCGGTTTTCCCAACACCTGATCCATATGCCAGACAATAGTATCAGCAGTTATCAGAAGGTCTCCATTTTTCAAAACACTGTTAAATGATTTTGCCTTCAATTCAGCAAGAAAAACAGGGATTTCAACCATAGTTAAACCATCAGGATAAACTTCATCAATATCGATGGTCTTTACAATAAACTCGAAATCCAGATCTTTTAATAATTGTTGCCTGCGGGGAGATTTTGAAGCAAGAATTATATTGTATTTTTTCATCCAGTCCATTACGATGACCTTAAGTAATATGCATCAGAGTTCATCCATTTTCCCTGTACCCTTAAAACCTGTTCTATCACATCGCGGACACAACCTTCGCCTCCTTTTTTATCGGAAATATATTTTGAAATTTCTTTTATTTCCTGTACTGCATCCAGGGGGCAGGTAGGCATCCCTACTTTTTTCATAATTTGATAATCAACCAGGTCGTCACCCATATATAAAATATTCTGATAACCAATCCCGGTATTTTTCACAAAATCATCAAGGCATTCCAGCTTACTGTTAATATTCTCATAATAGTATTTAACACCCAGTTTCTGATGCCGAAGTTTAACTCTTTCAACAAAACCGCCGGTAATGATAGCTATTTCAAATCCGTTCCTTAAGGCATTTCTGATTGCGAAACCATCCTTAACGTTGGCAGTCCTCACGGGATCACCTTCAGCATTGAGAGGTGTTGTATCCATCGACAAAACACCGTCAACATCAAAAATGAAAGCTTTTACCAGTTTCAATTCTTCTTTAAAATATGCCATTACAATATACTTTGATGAAATTTATAAATACTTTCAGAAATCAATTTATATAACTCTGCCAGTTCAGGTTTGCCAGCCAGCAATCCAAGATGATTATTTATAACCGATTCGTCAAATCGAACTGCTGGGCCCGTTTGGGCTTCTCCGGGAGATAATTTCATTACTTTATTTGTAGTTTCTTTTATTAAGGGCTTTAAAATATCAAAATCCAACCCGTTTTCTTTTAGTATTGATTCAGAGATTGTATATAAATGATTTACAAAATTGCATGCGAAAACAGCTGAAATATGGATTTGTTTTCTTTTCTCAGAGTCAGCAACAATTATTTTATTTGAAATCCTGGCCGCAATCGAATTAATTAATGATAAATTTTTTTCAGAATCTGACTCAATAAATACAGGTATTTCTGCAAAATCAATATTTCTTCCTTTGGAAAAAGTCTGAAGCGGGTAAAGGACACCTGTATTCTCAGAAAAGCCATTAAGAACGGAAAGCGGCAAACTTCCTGAACAATGCAAAATCAGTTTATTATTGAATTCAACTGATGGTAATACCTGTTTAACTGCTTCATCTTTTAAAGCAATAATAAAAAAATCGCATGAATGAATTATGCTTTGTGGGCTTGTTGTAAAGGTTGCATTTAATCTTTCAGCCAGATTTTTAGCTGAATTTTGTGTCCGACTGTAAACCTGTAAAATGTTAAAACCTTTTTGTTTCAGCACTTCACCCAAATGAGTTGCTAAATTCCCGGCACCAATTAAAACACAAGAAAGGCTCATTCTGAAATTTTATCCAAAAATAGTGAGCCTTTCTGATTGAATCAAATAAAATTTAGTTTTATGCAGTTGCTTCTTTTAAACGTTTCTCAACAATAGCCCAGTTAACTACATTCCAGAAATTATCAACATATTCAGCACGCCTGTTCTGATAATTAAGGTAATAAGCATGTTCCCATACATCAAGAGCCAGTAAAGGAGTTCCTTTTTCAGGCACAACATCCATCAAAGGATTATCCTGGTTTGGTGTTGAAGAAATAAAAAGATCGCCACCAGGTTTAACTGCAAGCCAAGCCCATCCACTTCCGAAATGAGTTTTTGCAGCATTGCCGAATTTATCTTTAAAGGTATCAACCGATCCAAATGCTGTAACCAGAGCTTCCTTCAGTAATCCCGGAATTTTTTCCTGATCCGGAGTCATATTCTCCCAGAATAAAGAATGGTTATAATACCCCCCTCCATTATTCCTTATTGTTTTGTCGTATTTACTGATATTTATAAAAATTTCAGGCATGGGTGTATTAGTCAAATCAGTACCTTCAATTGCTGCCGTAAACTTATTAAAATAACCTCTGTGATGTTTATCATAATGTAATTCCATCGTTTGTGCATCAATGTATGGTTCCAGGGAATCATAGGCATAAGCCAGTTCAGGGAATGTATGCCCCTCAAATGGTTTAGGGTAAGATGTATATGCGCCCATTCCTAATACAGGGGCTGCTGCTACAGCTGTCCCGACTATTGTCATAAAATCTCTTCGTTTCATAGTATTATATTTTATTAATACTAACAAAACTGATTGTAAAAATGTTTGAATAATTATTTGAAGGTTAACCAGCTATACTTTTAAAGAATCAGGGGAAAGATAATTTAAACCATCCGTTATCAGGAAAAAACAGTAAAAAAATACAAAAAACGAACTTCCCATATGTGTTTCAAAGTTAGAATCGGCAAAATTGGCAACAAACATAAAAACCAGAAATATTAAAAAAAGCAGGTCACGGTATCGCCCGGATTTAATTACAGGATATAACAGGAAAAACATGATCAGCAAAAAACCAATGATTCCGAATTTTACCAGGTAATTTAAATACTGGTTATGAGAAGAAGCATAATACTCTTCTTTAAGTTTTGAATCCATTTTTTTGTAAGCATCGAAGAATGCTTTTTTCCAGTTTCCCGGACCAACTCCAAACCAGAAATTCTCTTTTATTATTAAAACAGCTGCTTTTGAAAATTCAATCCGTTGTGAAAATGATTGATTATTTACATAACCAAGCCTGGTATAAACATAATATTCCCAAACCGTTTTATATATTCTGGGGAATAATGACCATTTCTTTTCAGTAAATAAATAATTACTTGTGCCGTTTTGTACATTCCTTATATCCTGTTCATTCAAAGCTTTAATACCTGAAGCATCCTTGGTTAATCCCTTAGAAGTCAGATACCTTACTAAAGTACTTTTTACCCCGTAACCGTATTGATCAAGCGAATCATATTTTAATTCCGACCTTTTATTCCACTCTTCTTTCATCTCCTTTTCGCAGACAAAAAGGTAAACATATTGCCCGTTTTCAATTAATTTATTTTTATAATTATGGTAATAAGGATTTCCCAGGGCAGTTGTTTGAGGCAAATTCTCTTTATCATATTCTTTTGGATAATAAAATGGATATGCAATCCGGGCAATATAAATAACCGGCAACAATACAACGGCTATTGTAAAAAAAAGTAATATATAACGAATTCGGTTATTAAGGCTCAATATTACTCTAAATAAAACGAACATTATAGAAATAAAAAATGCGGTAAGCCCTGTTAATGATTGCTGAACAAACATAAAACCTACCACAAAAAATAATCCTGTTAATACTAAAATTCTAATCCAATTTTTATTGGTCCTGAAGTTTTTAAAACCAAATATCAGTAAAATCCAGATTGCTAAAATAAGTTGAAAACTAAACCGAATATGTGAAATCAGGCTTGCATTATGAATGTGAAGGTTTCCTGGTTTACTAAAAACTTTCCAGTTAAGAATTGCATAAATTACGGCAGTTGATACAGACAAAACAAACAGGAACAGAATATTACGTTTTTGAGTTGATGTTATTTCAGGACCTATTAAAAAAGCCAGTGGAATTATTATAAAAAATAAGGCTTTTCTCAGGTCATATAAAACTGTTTCTCCATTCCTGGAAATTATTGCACCAATTAAATAGATAATAAATATTGAGGGAATAAATAATAACAATTTATGTTTTTTAAAATTTTGGATTTTTGAACCCCAACTTCCATCAAAACAGGCTGTTAAAAACAAAACACCACTTGACACAGATACCATAAATTCAGACAATGGTAAACAAATAACAAACAATAATAAAGCGAGATAGAAGAAATTTATTTTACCAATCTGAAAGGAAAATATCTGCATAAAAAGTGGTTTTTATGGAAACGGAAAGATAGTAAATAATATTGCAGGCAAAAAAACAAAAAGGCCTGTGCTGATAACAACACAGGCCCTGAAAAAGTATGGCGGCGGCCTACTCTCCCACCAAATTGGCAGTACCATCG
>JAFGGF010000145.1 GCA_016930735.1 Prolixibacteraceae bacterium | reverse complement strand
GGGAGGTTCTTTCACATACAGTCAGATCCGCAACCTGCTTGGCAGAGCAAAGAGATGCAGAAAACTGGGGTTCTATTACAACGAGGCTATTGTAGTGTTCAGAGGTAAGCAGATAAAAATGTTCTTCAGCAAACAAGGTAAAAACGGCAAATGGAAAGTGTTCATAACCACTAACGTAAGTTTGAGTTTTATCAAGATGATTGAGATTTATCAGATCAGATGGTCGATTGAGGTATTTTTTAAAGAAGCACGTCAGCTGTTGGGGATGGGCAATTGTCAGTCAAATGATTTTGATGCACAGATAGCAGATACCACGATAACCCTTATACAGCATATACTATTGACATTAAGATACAGATTTGACCATTATGAATCAATGGGAGCATTATTTGCCGGAATAAAAGAGGACATCATAAGACACAGACTTAATGAAAGATTATGGGGTCTTCTCATAGAATTATTGAAATTGATTGAGACTGTATTTATTGAAATAGACGAAGAGCAACTTCTGGAAAGAATAATAAATGACGAGAAGGCTTATGAAAAACTGGCAATTATCCTTGATCCATCAGACAAAAAACTGGCAGCGTAACAGAAAATCAGAAAATGGAACATTTAGCAAATTGATTATCAACTATATAGCAAAACAAATGGTATGAATAACCATTTAATTATGTGCATATTATAAACAAATGCGAAACTTAAGTAATTTACAAATAAATTAATTTACATCAGTTAAGATGTCATTATTCTTACTGTAAAAATGGCGGTGCTCGTAATAAAAATGAATATTTTATATTATTACAACAAGGTACAAAATTGTATATGTCGCCAGGTTCACCACTGAATTCTTGTTTTTGTGTGGTTTGGATATGTTTTTCAACTGAAAAAAGCGATAACTCAAAATTTGGAATTGGGCATTTCTCATGGTACCTGTGAAAATGCTTCTCGTTTTTTGCGGTGCAATGAAAATGGTCGTGATGATGAAAAAATCCGTCAAGCAGTTTTATGGTCATTGGTAGTAATAGAATCACTACCAATGAAATTGAAATCGGATGCTTATATTTCCTTATCATTTGCTGGGTCTGTAGCTCTTTTTAAATGTACCATAACGTTTTAGCTGTATGAAAAGTAGCGCAATTCGAAACACCTTCTACGCAGCCTTTTTGAATTTGGCTATTTTTTCAGGCCAATGGCTATAATCAACTTATGGATTTTTTTTCAATGGACATCTGAAATTAATTTCACATACACCATTAAGAGGATATTGGCCCGTAAAATCAAATCTAAACAGGCACAATTACCGGATTTCCGTTATGACTAATAATTTCTACCTGAACACCATATACCTGCGATAAAATTTCGGGGGTAATACTTTCTGCCGTTCCCTGCGCAAATATCTTTCCTTTATTTAATAAAATAATTTTATCGGCAAAACGAAAAGCAAGGTTTAAGTTATGCATTGTTATTACTGCAGTTAATGAATTTTTCTTTACGATATCGCGAATGGTATGAAGAATATCTAACTGGTTCTTCAAATCGAGGTTACTGGTAGGTTCATCCAGAAGAAAAATTCCGGGTTCCTGAACAAATGCCCGGGCGATACATACTTTTTGCAGTTCGCCACCGCTCAATTGATTTATTTTTCGCATGGTCAGGCTTTCAAGCCCAAGTTGTTGCAAGATATGGCTTACTTTGGCAAAATCGGTTGGGCTTGTTTTCAGTCCCACGTGTGGTTTCCTGCCAAGTAACACAGCATCGAAAACGCTAGTATTACCAGCATTGTTGCGCTGTGCTACATACCCCATTATTTTTGCAATCTGACCGGCAGGCATCTTCAATACATTTTGGTTTTCAAACTCCACAACGCCTTTTTGTGGTTTAAGTATGGCATTGATGCTTCGCAACAGCGTAGTTTTTCCGGCGCCGTTGGGGCCTAACAATACAACAATGTTTCCCTCCCCGGCGCTAAAAGACAGATCATCCAGGATTAATTCACCTTTGCGGTACGATACTGATATATTTTTTACATTCAGCATTATTTTATTCTTTTACTCAAAAGAAGATATAGGAACAACGGCGCCCCGATAAAAGATGTCAGCACAGCTACGGGCAGCACATGGGGTTTAAGCATAATCCTTGCGGCAATATCAGATACAAGTAACAAGGCTGCACCGGATAAGCAACTTGCCGGGATCACGAAACGGTAGTCGTCGCCTACGAAGCGCCGAACCATGTGCGGACTGATAAGCCCGACAAAAGCAATGATACCAAGAAATGAGACTATAACTGCGGTTATCAGAGAAGCAACAATCATCCCCAGGATACGTACCCATTCTACCCGAACACCCAATCCTCTGGCTGTTTCATCGCCGGCTTCAATAGCATTGTAATTCCATCGGTTAAGAATAAAAAACAAGGTCCCTGGCACAACTACAATGGCCATGATGCTCACTTCGGTCCAATCGGCACGGCCTACATCGCCAAAGGACCAAAATACGATGGCAGCCAGTTGAACATCGTCGGCAAAATATTGAAGGAACATGGTGCCGGCTGAAAAAGCAGCGCCAAGGGCAACTCCGCAAAGTACAATTACCTCAGGATTTGTACTATAGAACTTCGCGATGAGCACTATTATTAAAGCAGAAAGCACACACATAAAAAAAGCCCAGCCAATGGTAATAAAAGGATTTGTAACAGTAATAGCACCCGCCTGGGTTGATTGCATTACCCCTGAACCTGCGAAAATTATGGCAACTGCTGCACCAAAAGCCCCGGCCTGCGAAATACCCAGAGTAAAAGGCGAGCCCAGCGGATTACGGATAACCGACTGCATAACAGCGCCTGAGATGGCAAGCCCGCTTCCTGCAATTAATGCAGCCAAAGCATTGGGCAGCCGTATATTGGTTATTATGTTTTGAAACCGTGGCGAACCTGATAATCCCAAAAGAGTTTTAATAACTTCTGAGTAAGGAATGGTAACAGTTCCTATTGATACAGAAGAAAAAAAAGAAACCAGGCATACCATAACCAATGTCGCGATGAATAATCGTTTCCTGTAAATATATTTCCTGTATTCAGGAAAAGGGACAATCCTGTATTTTAGCCGGTTCTGTCTTAATATCATCGCAAAGCCATTTGTTTAAACCCTTTATTGCCAAACATTTCGTTTAATTTGGCAAAGGCAGGTCCGCCATTAAGAAATTCTGATATTTCTTCAGCCTTTTCCATCGGTTCAATATCAGAAAAGGCTTCGGGGAAAACAATTTTGCCAATAAAATACGAGTTGGCAAGAACAACTTCGAAATTCTGATTATATGAACTGTTCGGGAAAAGGCTATAAATCCGGTTGTTTTTTACCGCCTTCAAATGTTCGAAAGATGGGTCGTCGCGCAACTGGGACAGCGCATTGATATCTGACCCGAGCCTCAGGGTAGAAATATCGATAAAAATCACATCAGGGTCCCAAATAACTAGTTGTTCTTTTGCAACATTCAGATAGGAAAGCTTCTCAGTATCTTTCCCTTGTGAAGCAAGGTTTTTCAGGCCAAGAAAAGCAAAAGGGGCAAATGCCGGGTCGGTCGATTGTATGCCATGGGGGCCGCTTTGCCCTAATCCGCCAATATAGCAGGTTAATGGTGATATTTTTGCACTACGTTTTTTTAAATCAATAATAATACTATCAATATATGCTATAACTTCTTCAGCACGTTGCTTTTTGCCTGTTACATCGCCCATGATACGTAACGAGCTGTTTAGTTGATGCCGGTTGTATGTCAGGTTTCCATATATCAATGAAACAACAGGGATGCCTGTTTTATTGGTAAGCATATCAGGACTAATGCCACCGCCGGGGAGCATTTTGAAGATCACTTCCGGCTGAGGGTTCAAACCTGCTATAAGCTCGGGGTTATCATATCCCCTGAATTCACCAAAAACCGGATAGGTCTTAAGCCGGGGATTGGCAATAGCATATGGGCGCGCGTCAATAGGCGAACCTTTTACTTCAATTCCATCAACGGCAACAATATAGCTGTGCGCATTCAGATAGGTCAATAACCGTAAACAACCTGAGCCTGAACATATCACCTTCTGGACTTTCCCGGGAACAATTATTTTTCTTCCGGCTGCATCGGTTATTTCGCGCACATTATTAACCAGGCTGTTATGGGACACCTGGTCTGTTGCTTTTTCGTCTTCTTTCTGGTTTGGTGAAGGACCATGATTGCACGTAAGGCCTATGGCAACGAAAAGAATGCAGGCGAGGCAATAGTAAAACCTATGCCGGCATTCCAGTGTTTCTTTGTTATAAATTGTTTTTATACCCATGAACCTGTTATTCAATTTAATAATTCTTTGGCTATATGGTCAATTTTGTTTCCTTCGTCAAGGATTGCTCCAGGTTTACCTTCTAGGCATACATCATGCAAACCGGACGAAAATTCAAGGCTGCCGATTTCCGGAACGCATTTTCTGCTTTGCCTGCAGCCGCCTTTCCCGCAAATACATATTTTCATTGATTTGTGATTTTAAAATTCAACCTTAATTCCAGCATTTATAATTATTCCGGGGGCAATGGTATTGCCCGATGAAGGTGATAAAAATATCGGATATTTGTTATTTAAAATGTTTTCGGCATTCATATACAGCGTAATCAAGTTTATAAATTTTCGTGATAATGACAAATCTATGGTACAGTAACTGTCTTTTTCAAGGGTATTCTCGTTGTCGAAGAAGATTTTTGCAAAAACATTTACTCCCAGGGCTATATTAATAAAATCGGGATTCAGGTAATTTGCAATAAAATGGCCGCTATGCCTGGGGTTGTTGGGCAGATAATTGCCTTCTAATGACTGATTTTCTGAATCTTTAACAATTTCTGAAATATTGTATGTGTAATTGGCATTAAAAGAAGTGTATTTTAAAGGGCTCCATTGTGTTTCAATTTCCAGCCCGTGAATTTTCACTTCACTTATATTATCAAGTTTATATTCATAGCGGGTTTTTGTCCCGCCTGAAAATTTTGCAGAGTCCAAAAACCTGTCACCTATATAATCAGTTGCCAGCGATTGATAAAATGAAAATTTAGCAATAAGATTATCTGAGAGTTTTCGTTCAGCCCCAATATCCCATGATTGTATATTTTCAGGCTTCAGATCGGGGTTTGCCTCGCGATAATAAGTACCCCCTCCGCGCACATGCACTTTATAAAGTTCAAAAAGGCTCGGCATCCTGAAACCTTTCCCTGCAGAGGTGCGGATTGTGGTTTTGGGATCGGGATGCCAGCTAATTCCGAAACTCGGTGACAAGCTACCGGCTTTCGTCATATTATAGGTAATGTCGTAGGCAGGCTTTCCGGCACTGGCCTGGGTATCCCAAATCTTTGCCCCCGATGTTTGAATAAAATCGTACCTGAATCCAAGGTTGAAAAACAGGCTGTTATTTAAAAGTTTTACATCGGCAAATAAAAACGGGGAAATATGCTGTTGGTTGCCCATGGCACCGGCATCACGATCACTGTCTGAATAATCCTCATCATAATTAAAATTGATATATTTGTACGAACCTCCAAAAGTTATGTCCAATAACTGCCATTTGAATATAGTTGCTTCTGCATCCAAACCTGTGGAGTGATTATTTTTAAATTTTTCTTCACGGTTTAACGTTGTGTAATTATCCGCTGCATTGTCCTGATAAGCGGTTTTATCTGCCTGGTTCAGATAAGCAGTACCCCTGAACCGAAAGTTATTAAAGAGTTGTAAGTAATTAAAAGCGTATTGGTTGAGCATAAGTTCCTGCCTGAAAAACTCTCTTCCCTGTCCGGCATTCTGGTTAAAATAAAGGGCTGAAAATTCAAGTTTCGACCTGCTGTTGAAATCATAAAGCAGTTTTCCAAATATCTGGCCTTTTTTGCGCCATCGCTTTATTTCATAATCTTCAGGGTCTTCAACCATGTAAAAACCATCGGTTTCCTCATACCCTCCGCTTACAAGGAAACCAAAGTTTTTTATCCTCTGGCTGTAAAAAGCATTACCGCCAAAGCTTGAAGCATTCCCGGCATTTGCCTGTAAGACGGAAGCGCGTTTTTCAGCTGGTTTTTTCGTAATAATATTAATAACCCCGCCAAGGCCTTCTGATCCATACAGGGTTGATGAAGACCCACGAAGTATTTCAATCCTTTCAATAGCTTCTTTGGGTATATGCCCCCAGGCCACCCAGGCTATTGAATTATTGAAATTATCGTTTTGGGGCACCCCGTCCACAAGGATAAGCACCCTGTTTTTCCCCACGCCACGCATATCAACCGGGCTTACAATACCATTGGTATGCAAACTGGAATGGCGAAAATTATGTACCCCCGGAATACTTCGAATGATATCCTCGACATTGTTGTAGGGCGATACCGCAATATCTTCTGCTTTTATGACTGACACGCTCTGGGGAATATCTTCCCATTGTAATCGCGATCGCAGGGCGCTAATTGTTACCTCATTTAATTCAATGGTTTTTACAGAATCATTTGTTATTTCTTGTGCATAGCCATTTATTGCTAATAAACTTATAATGGCTGCTGTAAAATATTTTATTTGTTTCATGTTTAATATAAATATGTGTCACTATATTTATTTTCGTGTTACTAAATGTTCAAAAAAATTTTAATCCGCCCTGCTCATAGTGAGTTTGCCGTGCTGTATCCCTTTAACAGCTATCAGTTTATCTGCCAGCTCGGTAAGAATAAATGCTTTCCCTTTTACTGCAATAATTTCCATGCAAAGGTCTTCTTCCAAATGAAAATGTTGTGAGGAAAGTATTACATGGTGATATTCGTGTTGTAAACCGGTTAAATGGGGTAAAAGCTCCCTTTTATGATGATCGTAAACCAAAGTAATTGACCCCGCAACTATATTATTGCATTGCCATTTACTGGTTACAATATTGTTGTTAATCAGATTACGAATAGCTTGTGAGCGATTGTTAAAATGATTATCAGAAGCATAATTATCCAATGCTTCTAATAGCTCTTTTTCCAATGATACACCAAAACGAATAATCGACATCGTGTTACTAATATTTTATTTGTTGTTACTGGCGTCCAAATATACTATTAATTTTATACGAATTATAAAGTGTTAAAAAAGTGTAGCTATTTTTTCATCCGGAAAAGAGCAAGTTATTTTGTCTTTTTTTCGATTATGATTCAGTGTTACACTCTAGCTCCTATGCTTGTAGCTAATGGCCGATGGTTATGTGGCCTTAGCATTATTAATTATCAGTTAAATAGTGATTTGTTAAAATGTTATATAGATCTCCTTCAAATGCTATGTCAATCTCTTCAATACTTTTTAATCCAAAAATGAATGCTATAGCAATAGGATCACAGCGATAATCAGTATGACCTTCATAAAATCCATATCTCATAATGTAATATGGAAGCATCTCACTAAAATCCAGATTCGTAAGATTATTCTTTAATTCTTCAAACTTCGAATCACTCAATATTGAATAGTTATTTTTAAGATATTGTTGTTCCGAAAGTGTTAATTTTTTATCTATATGAATATTATACCGACCTTGTACTTCATCAAAAAAGATAGAAATTTGCCAGCCTTTAGATCCACTTGCATTGAAATTCAGCAGATTCCCGTTATAAAAAATTTGTTTTACGTTGTCATAAAATCGACCCCAATTTCCAAGTTCCGTTTCTTTAAGTATAAGATTCCAAATATGAAAAAGTGGCTTAGCTAATTGAGGATGAGTGAGCCCCATTTTTGTTACCAATTGATTGTCTCCTTTCAAAACGGATATAATATCCTCATCATAAGCTAAAAACCCTGATATTGAGTATGCATTGGGGCGTCCTGTGCAATTAATAACATCTATTGGAATACCTGTAATCAACTCTTTTTTATCCAATTCTTTTTCTGAATGTAATCCTGTTTTAGCTAAATGGGGAAAATCGCCGGCATCAACTTGCTTTTGTTTGTCTTTGCCCATAAATGTTCCAATTTTGTAGCTGTATAATAATGGATTTCCGTTTTCCATTGTTACTGGAACAATACCGTATTGTTTGTTTTTTGTTACAACTAAAATATTTTCAATTGTGTCATTCATGTAAAAAGGCGATGAAATTTCTGGAATCGAATCATAGAGGAAAGGATACAATTTAAGAGAGGAGTTTTGGCATTTTGTCAAACAGGGCAATGTGGATAATGTTGTAAAAAACAAAAGTGATATTACCCAGTATTTTTTGTTTAAGTTGCTGATTGTGTTCATAATGTTTACCGATAATTATATTGTTATTACATGATTTAGTGAAGAATTATTAGCAAAACCAACAATTGTAATTTTTGCTGAATCCTGCGTAAATTGGAAGCAAGAAAGTAATATTAGAATAATAAATAACTTCATCTTAAATGTCCTTTTAGAAAATTATTAACGCCTTTTCTTTTAATGATGCAATATTTCTATTATTTCCATAATGTAATTGTTCTTTAATGCCATCCATCTGGGCTTGGTATTCACTAATCTGTGAATCGATATAAGACAGGTGCTGTTTGAGCTTCTTTTCGTTTAAATTGTTTTTCCGGGAATCGGCAATGGTTTTATACTTCGGCCGTAGTCCCGCCAGCAGCCACATGGCTTCCATGTTGGTTTGTGCCTCCCGTTCCAGTTTCCTGCTTGTTCGTATGCCATCCCTGTATCCATATAAATAGAGTTTCAGCAATAACGATGGATGATATGGTGGACGACCCTCTTCCTGGCAATCCAAATGGGAACCATTTGCTATTTGGCGTGTGTGTAGTACTTTTTATTTTTTTATCGCGTTAACAATACAATGTGTCCCATTTAGTTTTGCAACTAAAGTGCCATCAGAATCTGTAAAATATTCTTTTTCAAGTTTATCTGTATCTATTATTTCCTGAATAATAAAATGATATTTATTTAAAAATTGTTCAATCTGCTTTTTTTCAAGTCCAAATGTCCAGCCTTCACCAACTTTTGATACATATTTATAAATCTCTTTTTCACCAAAGTATTTACCTTCTTCTTTAAGAACTGATGAGTATACAAAATCAAAAACAATTTCACTGTTAGTTGCTGAAAATTCATCAATCATTTGAAAGGTTAAATCAACAGCTTGTTCGGTTAAATACATCAGTAATCCCTCCAGTATAAACACAGTTTTTTTATTTATTGTAAATCCATAATCTATAAGTTTGTCTTTAGAAAACTCTATATTAAAATCTACTGGAACAAAAACAATATTGGGGGGGATCTTTATATTCCTTTTTTTTAGTTGCCTGATTTTGGCATTTTGTGTAATTGGTGCATCTAATTCGAATACTTTTATAACAGAATCATCTGAAAAAAAACGGATTCCACGGGAATCAAATCCAGCTCCAAAAATCAGAATTTGCTCAAATTCGTTTCGTAAAGATTTACTAAAAATAGAATCAAAGTATTTAGTTCTGGCAATAGCATATTCGTAAATTCCTTTTGGAGATATTTTTTTGGTAAAAATTCTTCGTATGAAATTTATTTGCATCATTTGAGATGCAATACCTGGAACTAATCGTGGTGCGATATAATCATCACTTTTATAAAATTTATTTTTTTCAAAATAGGAAGCTGCCCTTGTAACGCAAGTCATTTCTGCTGTCCTTGAAGTTTTATTTTCAATTCTTCTTATATTTTTTACCATTGCTGAATTTCTTGTTTGATGAATAATACAGGTATTTGTATTACACACCACGTTTTATGGTATAGTGTCGTGCCGGATTACGAGACGATTCCCTATCAGTTTGTGCCGGCTTTTTTAAGAGCTACAAACCATCGAAAACCTCTGAAACCCTCATGCCCTGTACCATTTGTTATTACCGCCAGTTTTTTTTACTTTCAATCCATTCAATCATAGTTTTAAGAGCCAATTCAAAATTTCCAGTCTGGCAATGATTCTCTGCATATTCTTCTTTCGTAAATATTCTTCCAGTAACGGATTTTGCATTAACCAAAGCCTTTAATTGCATTTCATGCATTTTAAAAGGAATAAAATGGTCATTC
>JAFGGF010000144.1 GCA_016930735.1 Prolixibacteraceae bacterium | reverse complement strand
TGGTATTATATAAATAAACATGTTCGGCAGAATAAGGGAGCGAATAGCCTGTGGAATCACGATATACCCATTCATTTATTTTATCATCGATGTTTTCAAAATTTAGCTTGACTCCCCAGTTAATCAAATGTTTCTCAGAATTGTATGCGCCTTTATGTGAAAAGCTGATAACCCTGGCATCGAGGTAGTTACGGGCGTGATTGATAAAGGTGCCTACCCCGAGGTTTAAAATACTGTCGCCAAATTCTTCCGACGACATATCACGTTCCAGCTGATTCAGGTAATATTCGCCAAGAATATCATAGGTTTCTTTTTCACTTGCATAATATGCCGAAGCTATAAATTTCAGGTTTAGATTATTGTTCGGGTGGAAATCAGATGAAAGTGCCCCAAGGTAAGTTGTAAAATCATCAATTTCATTGCCCTCAAAGTAAATGGTAGTGTTTAACGGTTCATCCCAGGTTCCAAAGGTTGTTTTTCGGGTTTGCGGGATAAATCTGTATTGGTTTTGTGTAATATTCCCCAAAAAAGAAATATCAATTTTTTTTGAAAGTTCATAAGTAATAAAGGTTTGCAAATCGATAAAGCGGGGGTCGTATTCGCCCTGTTCATCAAGGCTTCCCAGCATGTAACGGTTGCTTTTATAACGGATTCCGGTAATGTGTGATAACCTGCCGTTCAGGTTACGGTCTTCAAAATGGGCTGAAGCACCCAACAGGCTGACTGATGCTGAACCTTTAAAATCGGAAGGTTTCCGGTATTTTATATCCAGCACCGACGACATTTTATCTCCGTATTTTGGATCGAAACCACCGGCTGAAAAATCGATGGATGAAACCATATCCGAGTTGATAAAACTTAATCCTTCCTGTTGCCCGGCACGGATCAGGAATGGCCTGTATATTTCAATTCCGTTTACATAAACCAGGTTTTCGTCAAAATTACCACCCCGAACTGAATATTGCGAACTCAGTTCGTTGTTTGAAGAAACTCCCGGCAGGGTTTTTAATAATGCTTCAACACCGCCGGTGCCGGCATCAGGTAAAGATTCAATCAACTGAGCATCAATCCGGGTCAGGTTTCCGCCGTTTTTCCGGACCTCACTTACCGTAACTTCATTCAATTCCTGATTTGTTACTGTCAGTGTTATATTCCAGGTAATATTTTCCTCAGCTTTTGCCCTGAAATTTTTTTCTTCGGTTTTATATCCCATAGAGGAAGCAACCACTGTTATTTCCCTCCTGGCGGGAATACGTAAGAGAAAATTCCCTTCCCGGTTAGAGGTTGTGCCCAGAGGAGAATTTTTAACAGCAATATTTACCAGTTCCATCGGATTGCCATTCTGGTCGGTAACTTTGCCTCGTAAAGTAGCATTATTACCCTGGGCTAAAATTTGTTCCCCGGTAAACAGAATAAGGATTAATAACAGGAAAAGTCGCATTTTTAACATCGGCACAAATCTAAATAAACCAATTAAAAAACAAACATCGATTTTTGAAATTAATTGTGGAAACAGGTATAAATTAATAAATGGCAGTTAAACTATCTATTGGATGATATTACTGGTGAAAAATATAAACAATATGTTGAAAAACCATTATAAAAATGGATGGTTGATTGCCGGTTTTTAATTAGTTTTATTCCTACTGAATTAATCACGATAAATGCAATACGGAATTATCGACCTTCTTAAGCTGCTGGGATCTCTGGGATTGTTCCTTTATGGCATGAAGTTAATGAGCGAATCACTTCAAAGAGTTGCCGGGAGCCGGATGAGGAATATTCTTGCAGCGTTAACTTCCAATAAGTTCAGGGGTGTTTTTACTGGTTTGTTAATAACATCAGTAATTCAATCATCATCGGCAACAACTGTAATGCTGGTAAGTTTTGTCAATGCAGGTTTGCTTACACTGGGCGAATCGATCGGTGTAATTATGGGAGCCAATATTGGAACCACCATTACCGCCTGGCTGATTTCTGTTTTAGGTTTTAAGGTTAATATAAGTTTTTTGGTACTGCCGCTTATAGGAATATCACTTCCGTTATTATTCTCAAAGAACAACCGTAAAAACAATTGGGGCAGTGTTATAATAGGTTTTGCGATTATTTTTATCGGGCTTGATTTTTTAAAGTCTTCTGCTCCCGATATCCATAATAACCCGGAAATGCTGGAGTTTTTTACCCGGTACTCGGATTTTGGTTTTGGTTCGGTCTTAATATTTCTTTTCATTGGAACCTGCCTGACCATGATTATTCAGTCTTCGAGCGCGGTTATGGCACTTACACTTGTAATGTGTTTTAACGGATGGATACCTTTTGAGATGGCTGCGGCCATGGTTCTTGGTGAAAATATCGGTACCACCATTACAGCCAACCTTGCTGCACTTGTGGCAAATACATCGGCAAAAAGGGCTGCCATGGCACACCTGATGTTTAATGTAATCGGTGTATTTTTTGTTTTAATATTTTATTACCCTTTTTTACATCTGGTTGAATTTATTTCACTGAAAGCAGGCTTAATGTCACCTTTTGAAACGGCTTCGCAAACACCTCAGCAAACAGCAGAAGCTATTCCGGTGGCATTATCTATTTTCCATACAACCTTCAATGTTTTAAATACTTCTGTGCAGATATGGTTTGTCAGGATTATTGAGAAAATCGTTGTTTTTATTGTGAGGAAAAAAGATGATGACGAAGAATTCAGGTTACGTTATATAAATATCGGGTTGCTTTCAACAATGGAATTATCCATTATTCAGGCTAAAAAGGAAATAAACAATTATGCAAAACATGTG
>JAFGGF010000143.1 GCA_016930735.1 Prolixibacteraceae bacterium | reverse complement strand
GGTGGATTAGAAAATACTACCAGTATAACCGGTGAATATCTTTTAAAAAAGGAGAAACCAAAATTCGTAAGAAAGCGGGCAACAACATTTTTTGAAATAAGAAATGCAACGGCAAACAACCTAAAAAACATATCGATAAAAATCCCTAAAGGGGTATTAACCTGCATTACCGGTGTTGCCGGAAGCGGGAAAAGCAGCCTTATTCACGAGTGTTTTGTAAAACAACATTCTGAAGCAGTTGTTATCGACCAGTCTCCCATAGGAAAATCATCAAGAGCAAATGCAGCAACCTTTATTGGTGTTTTTGATTTAATACGAAAAGAATTTGCTTCTGCAACCAATTCCGAAGCCTCATTATTCAGTTTCAACTCTAAAGGAGCTTGCCCCAAATGCAATGGACAGGGAGTTTTAACTTTTGAACTTCATTTTTTGGATTCAGTAAAAACCGTTTGTGACGAATGTGAAGGCAAACGCTATCATTCAGAGGTGCTGGAACTGAAATTTAAGGACAAAAATATTGCTGAGGTACTTGATATGACAGTTACCCAGGCATCCGAATTTTTCGATTCAGCAAAAATTAAAAAACACTTATGGCTTTTGCAAGAAGTAGGGTTAGGGTATTTAAAATTAGGTCAGTCACTAAGCACCTTGTCTGGTGGTGAATCGCAAAGATTAAAAATTGCAACTGAATTGAAAAAAGAAGGCAATATTTACATTATGGACGAGCCAACAACGGGGCTTCATATGTCGGATATCGACAATTTCTACAAAATTGTAAAAGCATTGGTGAAAAACGATAACACAGTGATTATTATAGAGCACAATCTTGATATCATCAGGTATGCCGACTGGATCATTGACATGGGACCCGAAGGAGGTAAAAAAGGTGGGGAATTAATATTTCAGGGATTGCCTGAAGATATTGTTAATTGCAAACAATCTGTTACAGGAAAATATTTAAAAAATGTAATTTAAGCAGCCCTTGTGGCTGGCGCATTGCCAAAATCCCAGGAGTCAACCCTGAAACTAATGCTTTGTTAAAGAGCTTGCAATGCCAATGCCCGGCGAGTAATAGTTAAAAAATTTACCGATATTTAAAAATATAAACGCTAATATACCTGCCAACAGAAAAGACAGAATACAAAATGATAATAAACGGAAAGTGAATCAGGACAATGGTTTACATGACCGGAATACAAACACAAGGCGGTAATATTTTGTCTAAGTAATGGCAGGTGATGTTGTAAATATCAAGGGTTTTAGCCCATTCAAATTGCCTGGCGGCTTGACAGGAATTTGACATACAATCTGACACTATTCATACAATTTTCCATAAGTGGCAAGTGTTTGAAACAACAAAACAAACTGACAAATTTTTTTATTTTTGAATAAAAATATTTTGTATTATGGCAACAATCTTAAAATCCGGACAGAGGGAATTTCAGGAAAATCCAAACAGAATTGATAATTACAGGATATTTACAGATGTTTCAAGAATTAAAAAGGGAATTAATCCTGAAAATCTGAACTTTGATTTAAGGCAATTAAATCCGGGCCAATATTCTGTTCCCTACCATTTTCATCGATATGCAGAGGAACTTTTTATGATCATTTCCGGTTCTGCTACATTGAGAACTCCAAACGGATTGGAAATTGTAAACAGCGGTGATCTGATATTTTTTGAAAAGGGGGAAAAAGGAGCACATCAGTTGTATAATCATACGGATGAGATTTGCATTTTTCTGGACATCAGGACTTATATCGGATACGATATAGCTGAATATCCTGATTCAGATAAAATATTAATAGCCCCGACTTTTGAGATTTTTAATAAAGATTCTCAGGTTAAATATTTCGATGGTGAGGTAAATATTAAAGAAAAATGGAAACAGGTTGAGAATAAAAATGAATAAAGCCTGCAGGTAAAATGCCGTTTGCTCCCCCAAATGTTTTATTTTGTAAAACCGTAGGCTATTAATATAAATCACACACGAATGGAAATATTAATCCATCATAAAATATCGGATTTGTATAAAACTCTCAACCTGCCTTTTGACCGGGAAATAGATTTTACTATTCTGAGCATCCCCGAAATTCATCCTCAAATTCCATTCATCTCACCTAAATTACGGGCAGATTACTTTTCATTCATTTTAACAAAAAAAGGTTCAGGAATTTATTACCTCGACGACAATAAATATCCTTTTGGGTCAGGAACTATTTACTTTACGAATCCGGGGCATCTGAAATCATATCAATTAAATGAATCAAAAGATGCCTATATCATAGTCTTATCCGACAACTTTCTCAGGGAATACGTTCATGCGGAAATTTACGGAGAGTTTCCTTTTCTTTTGGCTGAAACAGTCCCTCCTAAAAAATTGTCTCAAAATGATTTTGAGGAATTTTCAGTTCTCTACAAACAAATTTTGAATGAATTTAAAAAGGACTCCGGGTACAAAAACAAAATTCTGGGAAATCTTTTTACAGTTTTACTTCTGAAAATTAAAGAGAAATTCTGGCTGAATTACAATCCAATAGAAGAAGGAAACAGGAATTCCCGGATTGTTAAAACATTCAAACAACTATTGGAGTCGGAGTTCCGGAAAGTAATTGATATTGAGTTTAACGAAAACAAACTGCAGGTTCAGTATTTAGCCGAAAGAATGAATTTACATCCGAATTATCTGAACTCGGTAATAAAAAGCAAAACCGGCAGAACAGTGAATGACTGGATTTCTGC
>JAFGGF010000142.1 GCA_016930735.1 Prolixibacteraceae bacterium | reverse complement strand
TGGCTTTCAAATAAACGTTCACAATCAGCAGTTGATTACATTATCAGCAAAGGTATTTCATCAAATAATATTAAAGCCAAAGGATACGGAGAAACCAGGCCATATATTGAATCACCTGGGAATGAAGTTGAACACCGTTTGAACCGCAGAACAACATTTACCATTCTGGAAACCGGTTCAAATATACCTAAATTTGCCAGTGTACCGAGTAATCAAATTATGTATGGGAAATATTCCACTCAGCCGGTTACAAACAGGAATACTCCGGTTGTGAAAAGAACAAAATATGAATTGCCTCCGATTAAAATATCAGGCAAAAATTACAGGGTTCAGTTTTATGCATCGGTTAAACCGATCAATATTAATTCTGCTATGGACAGGATTGTTGAAAACTTTTCACACTACGGGATTATTAATGTTGAAGAAGACTTCCTGATAAAATACCAGATTGGTCCGTTTACAGACAAAGATCAGGGAATTGAAATTTATAACAGGGTTAAAGCAATGGGGTATCAGGTAATGTTACTCGAATACGAAGATAATACAAGGCAAAAAATGGTCTTGCCAAATTAGGGGGTGTACGAACGATCGATTGTTTTAATTACGGATAGGAAAATCAAAGCCCGGTTTATTACCGGGCTTTTCCTTTTTAAAGTTATTCTTTTGCTGTTTCAGGATAAGCTCCAACCCAGGTTTTTATTTTTTTAACGATAAGTTTCTTTTTAATATAATCGGGTAATTCCGAGCCTGTATTTACTCCTTCAAATCCTTCCATCAATTGATAATTTCCAAGCTGGCTACCTTTAAAAAGTATTCCGTTATAATCCTTAAAACTTTTACTGTTTCCTGAGTAGTCAGAAATTAAATTATTCATATCGCCCGTTGTATTGCACAGGTTCACGCATGATTCACCAACTTTCTGATGAATCAATATATCAGGTTGATTTACCGATCCTTTTGTTATATAAACATTGTTATCCAGTTTCTCCAAAGCCCTTTCTTTAAGCCTTTCACACATAAATCCGGGTTGCCAGATAAATAAAAGCGGGAAATCGTAATTATTCCTGTAACAGAGGTTGTTTACAAATTCATGCCCTGTACGTTCTTCCACACCCGGGCCTGTTTGAGGGTGCCAGCCAAAATGGTCGCCTTCAGCACTTCGCTGGTCGCGGGCAAATCCTGCCGGACTGTTTATGTAAGTATTGTTGTAAACTTTAACATCGCAACTGTTTAAAGCTAAAGTTCCGTAATCGCAGTTAACAAAAACATTCCCTGCACAAACAGCACCTTTTGAAATTTCGAAAAAGAAACCGCTCTGAGCAGGCCAGATACTGTTCTGATTAAACCGATGTTCCTGTAATCCAACTCCTTCAACCCAGTTATTGGTAAATACACCGTCAACATTGCCTACATCAAACCAGACTCCATGGGAGTAGGGTAGGTCAATTACCAGGTTGTCGTTGCATACCACACGGTGAGTCTGATTAAATATTTTCACACCCGCCGGATAATACCCGGTTATCTGTTCAATGTTATTTCGTGTGAATATATTTTTTTCGAGCAACACATCACTTGCACAATTAATATAAACGCCTTCGGTACTGGTATCGCTTACTTTACAATGACGCATCGTCAATTTGTCGCCGAGCAGCCAGGCGCCAACCCTTCCACAATACGAAATTTCACAATTTTCCAGTGTTGTCCCAACCACTTCCTTTCCCAGCGCTGATTCTTCAGCCGGTTCATTGGCATATGTGCCATCAACTGATATCCCCTGAAAAGCATATTGAGTTATGGTTATTCCTTTTATCACTGGTCCTATTTTATCTGGTTTTTTCCCGTTTGCTTCCTTTGTTACCCTATCTATACCAATATTAAAAGCTGTTATTTCAACTAGTTTGTCTGTAGGATCAGTACCGATGTAAACCATTTTAGCATCATAATCGATAAAGAAGGAATTTTCGTCCACTTCGCCAAGCCACCCTGTTGAATGCAGGTATCTGCCATCGACAAAAATCAAGTCATTATTAAACTTATGAAGAGGAGTAATCCTGCCTTCACTTTCTTTCCTCCACCAGCTCTGAGGAGCACTTGGAAATAAATGTTCCCACGAAATACTCCATAAACCATTTCTCAGGTTACGCCATCCATTTGCAATTAAAGTGCCTTTTAATATTGGTTGTTCATTTTTATAAGGCTGGATAGTAACACCCTGATTCAGAGTCAGGTCACCTGAACGATAAATTCCGCCACGTAAAACAATGGCATCGCCGGTAACAACTTTTTTGAAGGCTGCCTCAATAGTGGTTGGATTTTCCAGTGTTTTACCATCGTTTTCTTCCTTTCCATCCGGAGAAACATAATATATAATCCCCTTAACCTGAGGTAGTTCATAAGTTTGTTGCATGGGCCCATATGGCCCTCCTGATGGTTGAGCTTTTATAACCGGTGAAAACAGCAGTGTAA
Source organism: Prolixibacteraceae bacterium (assembly GCA_016930735.1). Lineage (GTDB taxonomy): Bacteria > Bacteroidota > Bacteroidia > Bacteroidales > Prolixibacteraceae > JABMQB01. Next base: position 26,381 of record JAFGGF010000142.1, on the reverse strand, counting down.
ATGCCAGAAGTAAAAGATACGTTTTGAATGTTTTCATATTAATTTGATTTAGGTTTAAAATATAAAGTTAAATAAATTGAATAAAAGAACTATAATTCAAAATAAATTCCGACTATTTTCAGGTTGAAATTCTGATAAAAGAAAAAGCCATCTTTCATTCGAAAAATGGCTATGAAATATTTTACTAATTACTCGTAGCTCAAAACTTGTGGCTCGAAGTCAATTTAGCTTCCGAAGTCGTCGAACAATACATTTTCATCCGGTACTCCCAGGTTGTAGAGCATTTTCTGAACAGCATCATTCATCATTGGTGGGCCACACATGTAGAAATCGATTTCTTCCGGTTCTTCGTGTTGACTCAGGTAGTTATCGTGAATTACCTGGTGAACAAATCCTGTTTTATATGAAACACACGCTTCATTAGCTGCCGGATCTTCACGGTCAAGTGCGAGGTGAAACTCAAAATTTGGGAAGTTTTTCTCAATCTCTCTGAACTGATCATAGTAGAAAACTTCTTTCCAGGAACGTGCACCATACCAGAAAGTAATTTTCTTTTTCTTTTCTTTCAAGGTATGGAACAGATGGAACAAGTGTGAACGCATTGGCGCCATGCCTGCACCACCGCCAATAAACATCATTTCATTATCGTTGTTTTTCAGGAAGAATTCTCCGTAAGGACCTGATACAGTTACTTTATCGCCAGGTTTCAGGTTAAAAATATATGATGAACAGATACCTGGATTTACTTTCATAAATCCACCTTTTACCCTGTCGAACGGTGGGGTTGCGATACGGATATTCAGCATTACAATATTTCCTTCGGCAGGATGGTTGGCCATAGAATAAGCACGGAATGTAGGTTCCGGGTTTTTCATTTTCAGGTCAAACATTTTGTATTTTTCCCATTCTTCACGGAACTGCGGCAATACTTCCATATCCTTAAAATCTACTTCAATTTTTGGAACGTCGATCTGGATATATCCACCCGATTTGAAATCAAGGGTTTCACCTTCAGGAAGTTTAACGACAAATTCTTTGATATAAGTTGCTACATTGTTGTTTGATACAACTTCGCATTCCCACTTTTTCACACCAAGGATTTCCTGGTGCATATGGATTTTCATGTCTTCCTTTACCTTTACCTGGCAACCAAGCCTCCAGTGGTCATTTTGTTCCTTACGGGTAAAAAAACCTGTCTCAGTAGGAAGTATTGAGCCACCACCTTCAAGTACCTGGCAACGGCACATTCCGCAGGTTCCGCCTCCACCACATGCCGAAGGAAGCAGCACTTTGTTATTTCCAAGAGTTGAAAGCAGTGTGCTTCCCGGTTCTGTTTCCAGTTCCAGATAACCGTCATTGATGTCGATTTTAACAATTCCCGAAGGCGTTAGTTTTTTCTTGGCATAAAGCAGTATGGCAACCAGTAAAATAATTACCACTAGAAATACTATTACACCTGTAATAACAACTGTTGTTTGTGTCGATAACAATATCATCAGTAATTGATTTTTGTATTATAATTTTATTCCCATAAATCCCATAAATGCAAGCCCCATCAAACCGGTAACAATAAATGTAATACCAAGCCCGCGTAAAGGTGCCGGAATTTTTGAATATTCAATTTTTTCCCTGATAGCTGCAATACCGATTATTGCCAGGAACCAGCCTACTCCCGATCCAATTCCATAAACGGAAGCTTCACCCAGGTTTACAAATTGTTTTTGTTGCATAAATAATGAACCTCCGAGAATTGCACAGTTCACAGCAATCAACGGAAGGAAAATACCCAACTGGTTATAAAGAACCGGGGCAAATTTTTCAACTACCATTTCAACCAACTGCACCATTGAAGCGATTACCGCAATAAACATGATAAATGAGAGGAAACTCAGGTCGACGCTTGCAAGCGATGGGCTTAACCAGGCCAGGGCACCTTCTTTTAAAACATAGTTTTCGAGAAGATAATCAACAGGTAAAGTAATACCTAATACGAATATCACTGCAATTCCCAAACCAGCTGCAGTACTCACTTTTTTCGAAACTGCCAAATAAGAACACATCCCCAGGAAATAGGCAAATACCATGTTTTCCAGGAAGATCGATTTGACAAAAATATTAATAAGGTTTTCCATGATTTTTGATTTAGCAATTAGTTTTCGATCAGGTTCCTGTTTCGGTAGCGTTGAACCCAGATAATTATTCCCACAGTGATCAGTGCCATTGGCGGCAGGATCATCATTCCGTTGTTACTGTAAAAACCGCCGTTTGCAATGTACCAGCTTTCGGGGATTATCCTGAATCCCAGAAGTGAACCGGATCCTAAAAGTTCGCGGAAAAAAGCTACAATAATCAGAATTACCGAGTACCCTGCACCATTTCCAATTCCATCGAGGAATGACTGCCAGGGCCTGTTTCCAAGCGCAAAGGCTTCGAGGCGGCCCATCAGAATACAGTTGGTAATAATCAATCCTACAAAAACCGAAAGTTGTTTACTAACGTCGTAAACAAAAGCTTTTAATACCTGGTCGACAAGTATAACCAAAGCTGCAATAACTACCAGTTGGACAATAATCCTGATCCGGTTTGGAATGGTATTCCTTAACAATGAAATAATAACATTCGAAAGTGCAAGTACGGCAATTACCGAAATTGACATTACTATTGCCGGTTTAAGCTGAGCTGTAACTGCCAGTGCAGAGCAAATACCCAATACCTGTACAGTAATCGGGTTACTGCTGTTTAACGGATCTGAGAGAAGTTTCAGATTCTTTTTTGAAAATAATGGTTCTTTATCACTCATCTTTTATGATTTTTTCTTTTTAAGAAATTTGCTGTAACTGGTCAAATCGTCCAGTAACATTTTCTGCAATCCTTTACTGGTAATGGTGCCTCCAGAAATTGCATCAACCTTGTGCTCTGCCAGAGCTGATTCGTTTGCCTTGGCGACAGTTATCGAAACCAGGTTTCCATCTTTGTCGAAAATGGTTTTTCCTTTAAATGGATCCTGGAATTTTTTAGTATTAATTTCAGCGCCAAGTCCGGGTGTTTCACCCTGATGGTCGAAATTAACGCCATATATAGTATTCATATCTTCGTTTAATGCCATATAACCCCATATCGGGCCCCATAACCCTGCACCTCTTAAGGGAAGGATATATTTTAATCCATCATCGGTCTGGCATTCAAAAACCGGAAAGTTTCTTTCGTCCGGATTTTTTGCCATTTCCTTTTTTAAGTCGATATTAAAAGCACTGCCACCTTCTTTAATATTGCCATTTATATCAACTATATAAGAGTTCACGACTCTTTCAGCATAAATATCTTCAGCATTTTTAGCTGATGACACGATATTGACAGAGGAAAGGATATTTTGCTTTTTCTCAATTTCAAAATTTTTGGTTTGTTTCGGTTTTAATGACATAGCTGCAGCTGAAAGGATGGCAGCAACAAGTATAACCATTACAACCGCATAAACAAAAGTATAGGTATTTCCGTTTCTATTCATCACTTGGTTTTTTTGTTTTAAGATGAAACTTTTACACGCTTCAAACGGCGTTTAATATTAGCCTGCACTACATAGTGGTCGATTAAAGGAGCAAATGTGTTCATTATTAAAATGGCCAGCATCATTCCTTCAGGGAAGGCCGGATTAATTACCCTGATCAGAATAGCAATAAATCCAATCAGGAATCCGTAAATCCATTTTCCTTTTTCGGTTTGTGCCCCCGAAACAGGGTCGGTTGCCATAAAAACAGCTCCAAAGGCAAAACCGCCGATAATCAGATGGTGCCAGAAGGGCATCGAGAAATACTCGGCAACATTAGGTGATAATCCTGTTGAGCCCGCAAAAGCATTCAGTATCAATCCGAGTGTTACACCACCGGCAACCGTTGAAACCATTATTTTCCAGCTTGCTATTCCTGTAATAATCAGGATTACTGCACCAATCAGAATTGCCAGGGTTGAAGTTTCACCTACTGAACCTGGGATAAATCCGAAAAAGGCATCGGAAATATTAAAATCGATATTTCCGGCAGCTGCATTTGCCATGGGTGTTGCTCCTGAAAATCCATCGATAACTTTATCCGCATCTTTTAATGAAACCCACACTGATTCTCCTGACATTTGTGCAGGGTATGCAAAAAACAGGAATGCCCTTGCCACAAGTGCCGGGTTCCAGATGTTCATCCCTGTTCCCCCAAATACCTCTTTCCCGATAATTACCGCAAAAGCTGTTGCAACAGCGATCATCCAAAGCGGCGTTTCAATTGGCATAACAAGGGGGATCAAAATTCCCGATACCAGGAAGCCCTCCTGGATATCATGCCCTCTGATCTGGGCAAAAACAAATTCGATTCCCAGTCCAACAACATAGGAAACTACAATAACAGGGAATACCTTCAATAATCCGTAAAAGAAGATTGCAAAGAATCCTGTTGAAGCAAGTTCACCTATAGCTTTGAAATGCTGAAAACCAATGTTGTACATTCCAAATAATACAGTCGGCACCAGCGCAAGTACAACAATTCCCATCGTTCTTTTCAGGTCGATGTAGTCATGAATATGAGCCCCGGATTTTGACGTCGTTTTTTGTACGAAAAACAGCGTGAAAAATCCTTCATGTACTGAATGGAGCCAGTGAAATTTTGCTCCCTTCTGAACATGCGGCTCTGTTTTTTCAAATATATTTTTTATAAACTTCATTATATAAAGTTGATTATGATTCCAAAATTTAACCTAATTCTTTTATCATTGAGTTGATACCATTCCTTACCATATCCTGAACTTTTATTTTTGAAGTGCAGGCATATTCACACAAAGCAAAATCTTCTTCAATGATTTCATAAATTCCCATCCGCTCCATCTTATCAATGTCGTTAACATCGATTGCTTTTAGAAGGTAAACAGGCAAAATATCCATTGGAACGAATTTTTCATACTGACCCGACATAACAAATGCCCTTTCGCCACCGTGCATGTTTGCATTCAGTTCATATTCTTTTTTAGGGAATAATGATGAAAGATAGGTTTTGCTGGCACTGAATTTTCCGGATCCAAGTGCAGCCCATCCCATAAATTCATATTCGTCACCTTCAGGAATCACTGAAATCATGGAATCATAAAATCCAAGGTAATTATCCAAACTGACTTTTTTACCGGTAAGGACATTGCCGCTGATGATTCTTTGATTCTTTTCGTTTTTAAGGTTTCCTGCAGTGAGGGAAGCAACCGAGGCTCCTAAAAATGTTTTAATATATTGCGGTTTTTCAACTTCGGAACCTGCTATGGCAACAACTTTTGAAAAGTCAAGTTTTCCGGTTTCAAATAGCCTGCCTATAAATAATACATCCAGGGCATTTATTGTCCACACAATTTCACCTTTGTTAACAGGCGAAATATGATGGATTTGAATACCTACATTCCCTGCCGGATGCGGCCCGGAAAATAAATGTGTTTCAGCATTTTTAACAGAAACCTTTGATGTAGTACTGTCCAGCCCGAGGTGAATCTTTCCTTCAGTAAGTTTCGATAACGCATTAATCCCGGTTTGGAACGTACTTTCCTGTCCTTTAAGGATAAAATCGTAATCGGGTGCAAGTGGCGATGAATCAAACATCGAAATAAAAATGTCTCTTGGCTTTTCCGAAGGTTTTGCAATGATTCCATAAGGCCTGCGTTTCAGGAAAGGCCATAACCCACTTTTAAGCAATTGTTCTTTGATTTCTTCTGCTGAAAGTACCAGTGGATCAGCTTTTTTAAACTCCACTTCTCCGGCTCCTCCCTCCGGGCGGATAACAATTTCAAGGATTTTTCTGCGTTCACCGCGGTTTATCGATTGGATTTCACCTCCAACAGGTGCAGTAAAAACAACTTCAGGGGTGTATTTGTCAAAAAATACAGGTTCACCCTTTTTTATTGAATCACCGGGCTTAATGCTCAGTTTTGCTGTCAATCCGGTAAAATCGGTTGGTTTTAAAGCATAAGTTTCAGAGGCAGGCGCTGACATCCATGTTTTTTCGGCATTGCCTTTCAACCTGATATTCAGCCCCTTCTTTAGTTTTATAACTTCTGACATATTGATCTGAAATAGTTACGAATTTGAGTCAGCAAATGTATATATTTTAATATCTTTTTACAATCTTTCCCAATAAAACTTGTAATTTTCGAAATATACAAATAAGTCAATATGTTCGTTGATATATATCAATGATTTTATTTCAATACTTTTGTATTTATTAATTCGTTATTATGATTGAAAAAATATTTGTTATGAATAGAATATTCCTGTTAACCATTTTTGTATCTGTAATTTATAATGGATTTACACAAGTGAATGAATACTACTATGAAAATGCAGTTTATAAAGAAGATATAAAAACAGTACAGTTATACAGGGATGGATTTGAGCTATCAAATCCGATTCTGAAACTGGGAGAGGAAACTCTATTGTTATTAAAATTCGATGACCTGTCGGGTGAAGTAAAAGATTACTATTACACCATTATTCATTGTGATGCCGACTGGAATGAGAGTTTTTTAATGCAGAATGATTACCTGGAAGGTTTCCCTGATAACCCGATCGACGATTATGCATTATCGTTTAATACCACCTTTAAATATGTTAATTATCAGGTTATGATTCCAAATGAAAATGTGCAACTGACATTATCGGGGAATTATGTGATCCTTGTTTATGAAGATAATGACAAGGAAAACCTTGTTTTAACAAAACGGTTTATGGTACTTGATGAACAGGTGAATGTTGAGGGAACTGTAAGAAGGGCAACGCTTGACGCATTTAAAGGCGAAAACCATGAAATAGATTTTTCCATTATACATGATAATTTCAGGATCGAGAATCCGGCAGAAGAAGTTAAGGTGGTTATTCAGCAAAACAATCGCTGGGATAATGCCATAACCACCCTGAACCCTTTATTTATAAGGGAGGATGTATTGGTTTATGATTATGACAGAGAAAATGTTTTACCTGCAGGGAACGAATTCCGGTTTTTTGATATCCGCTCAATTAAAAACATAGGAGAAGGTGTGTTCAACCTCGAATTTCACAGGCCTTATTACCATTATACATTGATTCCTGATGAACCAAGGGCAGGGACGAGGTACTTTCCGCACCAGGAAATGAACGGCAAATATGCCATTGAAAGCCAGGACCGGATTGTGGATGATTTTGACCTGGAATGCGATTATGTTTTTGTCCATTTCAGATTTACTACACCATCGATTTTGCTTGGTGGATCGGTAAATGTTTTTGGTGGTTTAACCGATTGGAATGCCAATAAAAGCAATGAAATGACCTGGAATTTTGAAGAAGGCTGTTACGAGCTCACATTACTATTGAAACAGGGTTATTACAATTATGAGTATGTTTACGTTGAAGACGGCTCAAAAACAGCCAATCATACCAGCCTTGAAGGAAGCTATTGGGAAACCAATAACGATTATCAGATTTATGTCTATTACCGCAACATCAGCGACCGTTATGACAGGTTAATCGGGTTTAAGCAATTAAGTCTGAGGTAGAATGGAAATAGATTTTGTGTAGCCCGAAAGGCAATGTTTAATTACTCAATACTCAACACTCAACACTCAATACTCAATACTCACTTCACTATTTTCATATATCCTTCGCCGCTTTTAAATTGCAGGTTAAAACTGAACCGTGAGCCTTTGCCCAGTTCTGAGTCGGCAAAAAGCCTTCCGCCAATCAGAGTGACAAATTCTTTGGCAATCGATAATCCAAGTCCTGAGCCGCGGTTATCGACAGTATTGATTGCTTCAACCTTGTAATAACGGTCGTAAATCAGGTCGATATTATCGGCGCTGATGCCTTTCCCGGTATCTTCCACATAAAATTCAATTTTTGTTGGGGAGATCATTTCATAACCGAATTTTACAAAACCCGATTTGGTGAATTTAAGCGCATTGTCAATCAGTTTGCTCATTGCCTCAAATAACAGGTTGCGGTCGGTTTCGAAGCCAAAATGCGGATTTTTTATGTCGAGAGAAAGCTCAAAATCAATGTTTTTATTGGTATCGGCCACCGGTTTGAATACATTGTAAAGTTCTTTCATGGTAGCATTTACTTCACAGAATTTGATGTTTACATCAACAGTGTCGGTTTCAATTTTGGAAAGGCTGATCGTATCGTCGATCATTTTCATCAATTCGTGACTGTTGGTAATAATGGCGTTGGAATAAATCTCTTTTTCTTCCGGGGGCAGGTCCATTTCAGCCAAAATTTCAGAGGAACCTATAATTGCATTCATCGGAGTCCTGATTTCATGTGAAAGGTTAGCAAGGAAAACCGATTTTAACTGGTTGGCATCTTCGGCAATTTTCCTGGCCTCTTCCAGCTTGAACTCCATTGTTTTCCTCCGGGTTATATCGCGTGCAATTGAAATAACCGAATTACTATTGAGTTTTGCCAGCCGCATTTCAAACATAAATGTGCCGTTGGGAGTATCCAAAGCATATTCAATCGATTCGATGGAATCATTGGCAATGGCATCCTGAATACACTGAAAAATTTTATTGGCCATTTTTTCGGAAAAACCTACTTCAAAAATTGTATTCCCTATAATTTCAGAACTTTTTATTTTCAGCCTGTCTCTTTCCTTTATCACAAAATCTTCATAAATACCGTCTTTATCAATAATAAAGAATATGTCAGGGATCGCTTCGAGCAAAACTTTAAAGCGCTGGCGGCTTTCCTTCAGGCTGGAAATCAGTTGATTCTGAGCGGTTGTGTCGTAAAAAATGCAGATAAACTGGTCTTTCGAAGGCCTGATAATATTTATGTTGAACCATTTATCCAGGTGTTCAAGATAAACTTCCTTTTGAGGTTTGGGGTCGATTATTAACAGGTTATTTGCATCGATTGTATTCCGGAAAACATAGTTAAAAACATAGCTTACTTTCTGGTCAACAACTTCCTTACCTTTGATGGCAAAATTTTGTTCGAAAGCCGGATTAACCTGTGAAATTAAAAGGTCTGTCACCTGCCCGTCTTCATCGGTTTTTGCCTTTATATAAAGGATAGGCTGTTTCGAGGTTTTAACCAGCTCTGAAATCTGCCGCGTGGTTTCAGCCAAAAGCTTCCTGGCATCTTTCAGCCTGTTTTCGAAAAATTTCCTGACAAACCAGGCAGCAAGCAAAGCTATCAGGAAAATGATTACAGGATTGGCTAAAAAAAGTTGATTGGAAGAACTATATTCGTCAATTTTTCCAGCCTGAGCTATATGGAAAATAAGTATTGCAAGTGAAAAAGCTGAGAACAGAAGAACTTTCCTGAACCTTTTTGAAAAAGCATTTAAATATATCATCGCTATGATGATCCACCAGATACTGTGGTAGATTGTTTCAGAAGGAGGCAGGTGGTCATGAAAATCTGAAAGATAATAACCGTAGATAAAAAGCGGTACAAAAAATACCATGTTTATTGCACACTCTGCCCTTCGGTGAAACAAACAGAATAACGAAATCAGTAATAATATTACCACTCCCAATTCACAAGGCAAACAAAGCGTTTCGGGATTAAAAAATATTTTCCATGCAAATAGAAAAACAGAAATAAGCAAACCAACAGAGTTGATCCACATCAGTTCAATAATCCGTTGTTTTTCGTGGGGTGGTAGTTGGTTTATATTTTTCGGTACGAAAGTGGCCTTCACTAATATATTTTATATGCTTCAAAAAGTTTCCGATCGTAAACTTAAGTATTTAAAAATTTAAAATTTAATACAATCAGTTTAATCTTTTAACAAAACAAAGTGAATTATTGAAAATTACCAAATAACAGTTGTTTGCGTTTGCAAAACTACAAATTTTCGATTGGTTTATTATTGTGATTTATATTGCTGATATTTGTTATTATTTACTTTTTAGCTTTTCCATAACTTTGCCCGGAAATCAAAAAGGGAAGAAATTTAATCGAAATAAGTTATGCCAAAAGGATTTTTTAATGTACCTGAAGCAAAGAATGAACCTATTCTTTCTTACGCTCCGGGTACTCCGGAAAGAAGGGAATTAAAAGAAAAACTGAAAGAACTGCGTTCGCAGGAAGTTGAATTACCAATGGTTATCGGGGGAAATGATGTCCGGACAAACAGGAAAGTCAGGATGTTCCCACCTCATGAAATTGAGCATACTTTGGGTTATTATAACCAGGGTGATGCAAGCCATGTTGAAATGGCAATCGATGCTGCTCTTGAAGCCAGAAAAAAATGGGTGAACATGTCGTGGCAACACAGGGCTTCGATATTTCTGAAAGCAGCTGACCTTTTATCAGGACCATACCGTTCAAAAATAAATGCTGCAACCATGCTGGGGCAGTCAAAAAATATATACCAGGCCGAAATTGATGCTGCCTGTGAGTTAGCTGATTTTTTCAGGTTTGGAGTAAAAGTAATGACCGATATATACAAACTGCAACCTGAATCATCAATTGGAACCTGGAATTATAACGAATTCCGTCCGTTGGAAGGATTTATTTTTGCTTTGACTCCTTTTAATTTTACATCGATAGCTGGCAACCTTCCGGCAGCTCCTGCCATGATGGGAAATGTTGTTGTATGGAAACCATCAAAAACAGCGGTTTATTCAGCAGGTGTAATTATGGAAATTTTTAAAGAAGCCGGTCTTCCTGACGGTGTAATTAACCTGGTTTATGTTTCAGGACCTGTAGCTGCCGATGTGGTATTTTCCCACAAAGAATTTGCAGGTATCCATTTTACCGGTTCAACCGGTGTTTTCCAGGGGATTTGGAAAACAATCGGTGAAAATATTTATAAATACAAATCGTATCCGAGGATTGTTGGTGAGACCGGCGGCAAAGACTTTATTTTTGCAGATAATACAACAAAAATACAGGAACTGGTAATTGCAATGATCAGAGGAGCATTTGAGTACCAGGGGCAGAAATGTTCGGCTGCTTCGAGAGCTTACATTCCTGAAAGTATTTGGGATGAGGTAAGGGAAAAACTGGGAGCCGAACTGGCAACAGTAAAAATGGGGCCTCCTGAGGATTTTACCAATTTTATGAATGCAGTAATCGATGAACCTTCATTTGATAAATTGGCAGGTTTTATCGACAGGGCAAAAAACGATGAAGATGCTGAGGTGATTTTCGGTGGAAATTACGATAAGTCAAAAGGGTATTTTATTGAACCAACTGTTATCCTTGCCAAAAAACCAGATTACATAACCATGCAGGAAGAACTGTTCGGACCAGTTTTGACAATCTATATTTACGACGATGAAGAACTTGATCACACTTTGGATGTTGTTGATAATACTTCGATTTATGCTTTAACCGGTGCTGTATTTTCACAATGCCGTTACAACATCGAAAAAATTACAAAAAGGCTCGATAACGCAGCCGGTAATTTCTATATCAACGATAAACCTACCGGTGCAGTTGTGGGTCAACAGCCGTTTGGAGGGGCTCGTGGTTCAGGGACTGATGATAAAGCCGGATCTATATTTAATATGTTACGCTGGACTTCGATACGTTCTATTAAGGAAAACTTCGTATCACCAACAGCTTATACTTATCCGAATTTTGAACCGGATTCAGAATAAACGAAATTTTGTTGATAAAAGGGGAGGGTTATTGAACTGTTCCCCTTTTTTTATGTTTTGAAATCTTTACCTTTGGTGTAGAATTTTGAATAATGAAGGAAAACAAAAAATCAGCAATAATTAAGGTTGTAAAGAATAAATTTTTCATTACCCTTTTTCTTTTTGTTATCTACCTGATTTTTTTTGATGAGTACAGCATTATTACCCGTAGTAAAAACAAAAAACAATTGGAAAACCTTACCGAGCAACAGGAATATTATAAAGACCGTATCAAGGCTGATAAACAAAAACTTGAAGAACTGAATTCCGGAATTAAGGAATTGGAAAAATATGCCCGCGAACAATACAACATGACAAAGCCCGATGAAGATCTTTATATTATTGTTGAGGAGTAAATTTAAACTTCAGACAAGTAAATCCAAAATTTATTTAATTAATCTTTAAACATTTACATTTTAATGAAAGTTATAGTTTATATCGGTTTGATATAAAAATCGATTTTCATATATTGTACTTGGAATTAATTTTATGGATCAGAATCTGGACATATTTAAAATAAGAAGCAATAATCTGAAGCCTGAAAAGGGGCGGATATTAATTGCTGAACCATTTCTGACTGGAAGTTATTTTAACCGTTCGGTAGTTTTCCTGGTTGCTTACAGCGATAAAGGTGCAGTTGGATTTATCCTGAATAAAAAGGTTGATTTTCCAATCCATGATATAATTTCCGATTTTCCTGAGTTTAATGCGAATGTTTATATTGGCGGACCTGTTGCAACCGATTCCATTTATTACATCCATAAACTTGGGAACCAGGTCAGTGGTAGCATTAAGGTCTCAAAAAACCTTTATTGGGGAGGTGATTTTGAAGACTTAAAACGGTTAATTACAACTGGTATTGCCAAACCAACGGAGGTTAGGTTTTTCCTGGGTTATTCAGGTTGGGATTCGGGCCAGCTCGATGAAGAGTTAAAAGAAAATTCCTGGCTTGTAAACGATGTAAACGATGAGATAGTAATGAAGGACCTGAGCCAATCATCATGGATCGATTTTGTTAAAATGGTAGGGAAAAAATACCAGGTCTGGGAACACTTTCCTGAGAATCCTTCAATGAATTAGTCGTTTAAAAGAATTTCATTCAGTTTTTCATTGATCATTTGAGTTTTTTGGTGTGTAAACCGTATATTTCCAATACCGGTAATTTTTTGCATTGCAATTGATTCACCTGCTATAAATGCTTCGTCGGTTCGATCAATATCAGATTTACTTAACTGTGAAGTTTCTATAATCCTGAAGTTCAGGATGGCAGCAGTTTCAAGAACTTTTTCCCGCAACAGATCAAGGTAACAGCCTGTTTCAGGAGAAGGGCTGATCAGGGCATTCCCCTTTATAAAATAAATGTTCGAGTTGGCACATTCAACAATGGATTTGTTTTCGTTCAAAAAAATCAATCCGTCAATTTTTAAATCCCTGATTGTTTTTTGGGACGAGTTCCAGAATGCTAAATTATAAAACCGGTATTTATTCCCTTCATTTGCCGAATATTTTAACTGATCGGAGAAATCAAGCAATTTCCCCTTATTTTTTAATTCAAAGTTCTTTTTATCAGAAGGTTCAACTGTGATAATCAGGTGTGAATCATCATGATTACTTAAAACTGTAAGGTTCAGTAATCCGCTTAAAAATGCTTTGTTTTTATTGATCAATCGGCTTGAAAGTCTTTTCAATTCCCGTTGGTCAGTTAACAATTCCGGGATCCGGAATCCGGTAAATTCAAGTTGTTCCTTCAATAAAAAAATGTTTTTGTCAAAAAACGGGATTTTGCCATAGCAAAACCAAATTTTTTGTTCCAGGCTGAAGGTTTGATTCAGGAAAATTTCTAATAAGAAAGGATCTTCTTCAATATCCCTGATTTCCTTATTAATCAAATAATACCGGGAAATCATAATTACATTAAACGGAAAAGTTTGTCCAGAAATTCTCCAAACAAATCGGGTTTTAGCAGGATTGGGAAAATAAATCCCCAGAGAGCTCCAAGGAAATGCGCATCGTGAGCCACATTATCCAGTTGTTTTTTACTCATAATATAGGAATATACAAGATATCCTGCAGCAAACAGTATTCCCGGGATATTTATAATACCGTATAAACTGAGCGGTTCCCAGGGATCAAAAAAGATGAATGCAAACAATACAGCCGAAACTGCACCTGAAGCTCCTACTGCATTGTAATAATAATTATTTCGTTGTTTTATTAATGCCCAGGCATTTGAAAAAAGAATTCCTCCCAGGTAGAGGAATAAATAAAATGCCAAGGCTTTTCTACCGAAATTATCAGAGAAATATGATTCCACATATTTTCCAAAAAAGAAAAGTACCATCATATTCACAATCAGATGCCACCAGCCAGCATGGACAAAAGCATGTGTAATTAACCGGTAATATTCTTTCCGGTTTATTACATGTGCGGCATTAAACTGCAGTTTTGCCATTAATCCTTCATCCCTGAAACAGATATATGATACGAGTACTGTAACTCCAATAATAAAATAGGTTAACATATTAATGTAATATTTTGTAAATCATCTCTTTTTGTAATTCTCCCTCCGATGCTGATGAATTTCCGTAACCCTTGCTCTTCATATCGTATTCACGTAAAATCCCGACAATATCAAACAATTTGTGCGGGGTATATCGTTTTGCTGCTGTAATATACGATTTTGCAAAAAACGGATGCAATCCCAACGAAGCTGCTACAGAATTTTCAGATTTGTCTTTCAGGAAATGATATATAAATAATTTTGAAAAATACATATGCAGCGACGCTGTTGTCCGTTGAATGGGATTGGCAGAGGGGTTTGCGCCAAAATAATTAATAATCCTGTTGGCTTTTAAAACATTTTTTTCTCCCAGGGCATTTTGCAGCTCAAAAACGTTGTATTCCTTGCTGATACCTATATTGCGTTCAATATGTTCAGGTGTGATTTTTGTTTTTTCAGGAAGGGCTATAATCAGCTTTTTTAATTCATTGGCGACCTTGCTCAGATTTGCCCCTAAATATTCCGATAGCATTATGGCAGCTTGCGGAGTAATTGTATATTTAAAATCAGCAAGATACTGTTCAATCCAATCCGGAATTTTATTTTCGTAAATCCGGGGCGAATCAAAAAAAATCCCGTTTTTTTGAATTGTTTTTACAAAACCGATTCTTTTATCAAGTTTTTTATACTTGTAATTAATTACCAGGATGGTCGATCTCAGGGGTTTTTCAACATAAATTTTCAGGTCCTCGATGTTTTTCAGCGACTGTGCTTCCTTAACAATAATTACCTGCTGGTTTGCCATCATCGGAAACCTCCTTGAAGCTTCTATAATTGTATTAACCTCGGTATCTTTTCCGTAATAAACCAACTGGTTAAACCCTTTTTCTGCATCGGTTAAAACATTATCTTCAATATAATCCGAAATCAGGTCGATATAATAAGGCTCTTCTCCCGAAAGGAAATAAATCGGGTGATAAATTTTATTTTCAAGGTCTTCAAGTATTTTTGTGTAATCCATCTTAAAATTTAAGGTGTTTAACCGACTGTCCGTTATTTTTTATTTCAAGGAGCGATTCTATTCCTACATCAAGATGTTGGTCGACAAATTTTGATGTGACCAGTTTATCACTTTTATCAGTTTTAACTCCCGTCGATATCATGGGTTGGTCTGAAACAAGGAGTAAAGCCCCGGTTGGTATCTGGTTACAAAATCCAACTGTAAATATGGTTGCTGTTTCCATGTCGATAGCCATTGCCCGTGTTTTGGTCAGGTACTTTTTAAACCTTTCATCGTATTCCCAAACCCTTTTGTTTGTTGTAAAAACCACTCCGGTCCAGTAATCCAGTTTTCGGGTTCTGATAATATGTGAGACCGCACGCTGAAGGTTAAATGCAGGTAAAGCCGGAATTTCAGGAGGTAAATAATCGTTGGATGTTCCATCACTTCGAATAGCAGCAATCGGAAGTATCAGGTCGCCCAGTTTGTTTTTGCTTTTTAATCCACCACATTTACCAAGGAATAATACAGCTTTTGGATTAATAGCACTTAGTAAATCCATAATAGTAGCTGCATTCGGGCTCCCCATTCCGAAATTTATTATGGTTATTCCTTCGGCCGTTGCATTGGGCATGTTTTTATCACCACCCTCAATCGGAACTTCAAAACGAATGGCAAACTGCTCGACGTAATATTGAAAATTGGTGAGCAGGATAAATTTGCTGAATTCAGTCAGTGGTTTCCCCGTGTATCGCGGAAGCCAGTTGTCAACTATTTCTTTTTTTGTTTTCACAGATATATTTTTGTTTGAAAGTATTAAATTACCTCCATTTTATTGAATTGCAAAAATAAGTTTTTAACAGGCATCTGCAAATGAGAAATTATTAACACAATAATTCTATGGATCAGTTGAAAAACATCAAAGTACTGAATCTTCCTGAATATGAATTCCGGTTTAAAAAGCTGGATGAAAAGGATTTTATTTTCGATGTGGTCAGGAAAAAGTTTGTGGTACTGACTCCTGAAGAGTGGGTTCGTCTGAATTTTATTCAATATTTGATAATTGAAAAAAAATATCCGGCATCACTTATGGCTGTTGAAAAAAAAGTAATGGTCAATTCTCAGCCTCAACGATTTGATTTATTGGTTTATGACAAAAAAGGGCTTCCGTTTACAATTGCTGAATTCAAATCACCGGATGTTAAAATTACCCAGCAAACTTTCGACCAGGTTGTCAGGTACAATATGAGCCTGAAAGTAAAATATATAATTGTTTCAAACGGGCTTGACCATTTTGTGTGTGAAATCAATTATCAGAAAAATTCATATGCTTTTCTTAAAGAGGTTCCGTTTTTTCAGGAATAAATTAGTTGGAATAACAGTGAATATAACTTCTTTGATGTGAAAATCTTACTCTATCTTTGTATTTTAAAATACATTTATGATCCGTTTTTTAGAAAAATATTCATTAAAATCCTATAATACATTCGGGATAGATGTAAAAGCAAAATACTTTTTTGAATTTACCGATATTGCCGATCCGGAGTTTTTTTTCAGGTCGAATAAAACCTGGAATGATGAAAAAATACTCATCCTTGGCGGAGGAAGCAACATTCTATTTATTTCTGATTTTAACGGATTAGTCGTTTATCCAAATGTGCCTGGCATTCAGGTTATACAAGAAAACAGGCAAAATGTGTGGATTGAAGCAGGTGCAGGCGAAGAGTGGGACGAGTTTGTCAGATACTGCGTTTTTTCTGAATTTTCAGGAATTGAAAATCTGAGTTTAATTCCGGGCAAAGTCGGTGCTGCACCAATCCAGAATATTGGTGCTTATGGTTGTGAGGTCGGGAATTTTATTGAAACAGTTAAAGGGTACAACCTCGAAAATATGAAACCATTTGAAATGGCAGGAAATGAATGCAATTTCAGTTACCGGGACAGTATTTTCAAAAATAAATTGAAGGGAAAAGTAATCGTTACATCGGTCGTTTTCAGGCTGGAAAAATTCCCGGAATTTGACCTGAGTTACGGCAATCTTGAGGAAGAGGTAAAAAAACTTGGTGAAATAAATATCAAAAATATCCGTCAGGCAGTAATCAATATTCGTTCGTCTAAACTTCCTGATGTTAAGGAACTTGGAAGTGCAGGTAGTTTTTTTAAAAATCCGGTAGTCGGGATCTCACAGACTGAAAAAATAAAAAAACTTTACCCTGAGATTCCATATTATCCTGCCGGAAACGATATGGTAAAACTTGCAGCAGGCTGGCTGATCGATCAATGCGGATGGAAAGGTTACAGGGAAGGAGACGCAGGTGTGCATGAAAAACAGGCTCTTGTACTGGTGAATTTTGGAAATGCAACAGGAAAAGAAATTTTTGATCTTTCTGAAAAAATTAGGAACTCGGTTTTTGAAAAATTCGGGATTGGTCTTGAAAGGGAAGTGAATGTAATTTAGACCAAATCAGTTATAAATCTTATTTTCATCCAAAGCCTGCCTGTATTTCTCAGCATTCCTGTTATGTTCCGACAGAGTCCTGGCAAAATTGTGGTATCCTGAAAAATCTTCTTTGGCACACATATAAAGGTAATTATGCTGTTCGCAGTTTAATATGGCATCGATAGAAGAAATCTCCGGAAAATTAATTGGCCCGGGTGGCAATCCTGCATTTTTATATGTATTATAAGGCGAATCCATTTCGAGGTGGGAATTTAAAACCCGCCTGATGGAAAAATCGCCGATTGCATATTTAATGGTAGGGTCAGCCTGTAAAGCAATCCCTTTTTTAAGACGGTTAAGGTATAATCCCGCAATTATCGGTTTTTCTTCTTTTTTTATTGTTTCCTCCTGGACAATCGAAGCAAGAATTGATACTTCGACCGGTGTCAATCCCAGTTTTTCGGCTTTCTCCCTTCTCGATTCATTCCAGAAATTATCATACTCTATTTTCATCCTTTTAAAAAAATTCAACGGAGTGGTAGTCCAGTAAACTTCATAGGTATTGGGTATAAACATCACACGGAACGTTTCCGGATTAAAACCGAATTCATTTATTAATGTTGTATCATAAAACAGGCTTAATATATCCAACGAGTCAGCTTCAATATATTTTGCCACAGCAGCAGCAAAGTTTTCTTTAAAACGTATGTTGTTAAATGTAACTTTCACCGGATGCTGTTTACCGATACGAAGCATGTTAACAAGTTCATTGGTGTTCATCCCTGTTTCAAGAAGGTAACGCCCCGGTTTAATCAGTTCCGGGTATTTTTTCTTTTTCGAAACCCATTTAAATGCTTTATAGTTGAACAAAACATCGTTTACTTCAAGGCTATCGGTGACTTGTTTAAAAGTGGCTTCTTCAGGAATTGTCAGAATAAAATTGTTTTTAACATTTTCATTAAAAATATACCTGAAAAGTTTGTATCCCTGCAAACCTGCAAGGATAAAAGCAATGGCAAATATGATAATGATCGCTTTCCCGATCCGGGGGAAAAGAATTAGTTTATTTTTTGTCTCCAATGGCATATTCCGATTTTGTTGGTAAAAATAAACAGTTTTTTTTAACCTGAATGAACTTTGGTCTCCTCATTAATTTTCCAACCGATCTTCCAATTAAAATAACTAAATTCGCAACACAAATAATTTATAGAAGGGATACCATGCAACAGGTAAAATTAAGTGAAAATATTTATTTTCTTGGATTTAATGACAGGCGAACCCATTTATTTGAAAACATATGGCCAATACCACATGGAATTTCATATAATTCATATCTTATAGTTGATGAGAAAGTTGCTTTGGTGGATACAGTTGAACGTCAGTTTATTGATGATTACCTGGAAGATATCGAAAATATCTTAGGAGGCCGGGAAATTGATTACCTGATTATAAACCATATGGAACCCGACCATTCAGGTGCAATTAAAGCAATAAAAGGGAAATACCCCAATATATCGTTGGTTGGAAATAAAAAGACTTTTGGTTTTGTCGAAAGTTTTTATTTCAAACCTGAAAAGTATTTAATGGTCAACGATGGAGATTCATTAGGCCTCGGAAAAACAAACCTGCAATTTTATATGATCCCGATGGTGCATTGGCCTGAAACCATGGTAACCTACGACGAAACTCATAAAATCGTTTTTTCAGGCGACGCTTTTGGAAGCTACGGAACCCTTGATGGGGGCATTTTCGATGATGAAATAAACCTCGATTTTTATGAAATTGAAGTAATGAGGTATTTTACCAACATAGTTGGGAAATACTGCCCGCATACCCAGCGTGCCATCAATAAACTGGCGCCACTCGATATTCAGATGATAGCTGCTACTCATGGCCCTATCTGGCGGACAGACCTTAAATGGATTCTTACCCGCTATAATAAATGGAGTTCATATGACCTGGAAATGGGAGTGGTAATTGTTTACGGCTCAATGTACGGGAATACAAAAAAAATGGCTGAAGTTATTGCCAGGAGGATTTCGGAAAGGGGGATAAAAAACATCAGGGTTTACGATGCTTCAAAAACACATTCGTCTTATATTATCAACGATATTTTTAAATATAAGGGATTTATTGTTGGAAGTGCCGCATATAATAATGCCATGTTCCCGAATGTGGAGATATTACTTTCGACAATTTTACACATGGGCCCTAAAAACCATTTTCTTGGAATTTTTGGTAATTATTCGTGGAACGGTGGCGGTGTAAAAAACCTGAAAGATTTCGCAGAAAAAATAAACTGGGAGTTGGTTTATGACCCGATTGAAGAAAGAGGAGCGTTAAAACAGGATAAATACGACGAATGTTTAAAGCTTGCTGATGCGATGGCTGATAAGTTACTAAATGGATAGAAATCAGAAGAAACGGCTCCTGACATAACTCCTTCCATAGAAATCAATATCATAGCTTACCATTACTTCATGGCAACCATACTGATAATTAAATATTTCGGTAATCGGTACATCAACAGCATAACCTACACGCAATTTTTTATTAAAAATCCATTGGGCAATAAAACCAATCGAACTTCCGGTACGGAGCATAGCTCCCAGTTCAAACCTTTCCTTAAAATTGAATGTCCCTGCCAGGTCAAACTGCAATGGCAAGCCTAAAGTATAACGGAATAATACCGATGGCTTGAACTTAATACTTTTAGGCATTCCAAAAATATATCCTGCAGTAAGGTAAACATGTTGAGCCTCGGCCAACGATGAAAAATTATTTACATTGGCTGCAAAATCATTCTGTATAAGTTTTGGAATGGAAAGGCTGACGTAGAAATAATCGTTATAAAGGAATGCACCAACACCAAAATTGGGCATAAACTTGTTATTTATTTCTCCCTGAAATGCCGGATCAAACTGATTGTCGGGGTAAAGTTCATATTCGCTAAGCCGGTTATTGTAATTCAGGAAACCGAATTTTAATCCAAGCCTCAGGTATAAATCTCTTTTTAAAAGAACTTTGAACGAATAATCTCCAAAAATACTTAACCTTGTTTCACGTCCTATATTATCATTAATTATATTAAGGCCAACCCCGACAAATTCATTTTTTACCGGTGTATGGAATGAAATAAGCTGAGTAAGAGGTGCCCTGTCTATTCCGGCAAAATTCCTTCTGACAAGGCTGAAAAAACCAATTTTTTCCCACATGCCTGCATATGCAGGATTAATTGATTGAGTATTAAACATATATTGGGTGAACATAGGATCCAATTGAGCATTGGAATGCCAATTCAATCCCAGTAGAATGATTAAAAGTATCAAACTATATTTTAATTTTTTCTTCACCTCTTATTTTCAGTATTAAATATTCTCTTTATTCATTTAACTTTCACGTATTTATGTTGTTATTTAAACCAATTTTTGAACAACTCTATGTGAAAATCTTTTGCTCTGATTGTATTGATTATTAATTACAATACATCATGTGGTAAAAGTAGTTTTTGAATAAGTGCCTGTAAATAAGGTAAAGTCTGATTAATACTAAGGAATAACCTTACTGGTTCAGATTTTTTTGCGAAAAGTGTAAAAATCAGTATCTGAATCAGTTGCCGGCAAAAACTAATCCGGGATGGAAATTGAATTTGCCATTAGCCGGTATAATAATAATATGGGTTGGTTTTCAGAAGATTCTCGCTATAAGTACTGAATGGTTGATAAACCTGTTAGTATGATATCATTACAGTTCCTCTTTCTTCAGTACCATCGCCAAGTACAAGGACATAAATGTAGTTGCCCGGAGGGAGCAATCCAGGTTGTCTGACCCATCTGCTTTCAGAAGTTCCATCCCACCAGGCAAGATCTTCACTGCCCCAGTATTCGAGGTTTCCGTAATGATCATGCTGATAAAGCAGGTGTCCGTCTCTGTCGAAAATGTACATTATGGCATTCGGGTAACCTTCAATACAATAGACTTCGAAGTAATCGTGGATACCATCGCCGTTGGGTGAAAATCCTTCCGGTACAAATAACTCACATTCGTTGTTCAGGTCAAGGTATTCCGGATGCCCGTCAAGGTCGATATCATCGTTTGCATAATTACCATCATGGTTCCTGTCCTCATTTTTGGTGAGGAATCCATCGTTATCATCGTCAACATCCCTCCAGTCGCGTATCAGGTCAAAGTCAAAATCCTGCAGTGGTGCATTTGAACCAATTGCATTTTCGGTATCAAGAGTACCGAAGACCATATCAAATGAGTCATAGGCATCATCCAGTCCGTCACCGTCCCTATCCTGCCCGAATGGTATAACATCAGGAATGCCATCGGCATTGGCATCATGCCCTTCAATATAATCAGGAACATTGTCATTGTCGGCATCAAGGTCTAAATAATCAGGCAATCCGTCATTATCTGTATCGACAGGATTAAATTCTGTACCACCACAGTCAGGATCGTAGGCATCGTCCCAGCCATCTCCGTCACAATCGGAGTTTAACGGAAGTATATATTCACCCTGTCCTTCACCCTGTCCTTCAACATTATCGGCAATACCGTCGCCATCTGAATCAATGTCAAGGCTGTCGGGAATTCCATCATTATCGGTATCAATCCTTCCGTCACCTTCTACAACATCCAGAATTCCATCATCGTCATCGTCAATATCGTCAATATCAGGAATACCATCACAATCATGGTCAATCATGACAGTTATTTTTACAGTTGCAACATCGCAAAGTGCTAGCATTTCATCACTGTAGTCACATATTTCATATACAAAACTATCAACACCGATAAATCCGGGCTCATGAATATAAGTAAATGTACCATCCGGATAAATTATTACCTCTCCATGCTGCGGGTTGACAATGGCAGTTGTGGTAGCAATTATTTCGTCACCATCCGGATCATAATCATTAATAATAAATGTATTGGTGAAAGCAATACATCCAGCAACAAAACTGTCGTTAACTGCTACCGGAGGAACATTTGGTGGTGTAACAACGAATACAACCCGGGCTGAATTACACAAAACGCCGCAAGGAATTCCATCATCGCAAATAGAGTATGTCATGGTATCATATCCGATAAAATCAAGGTCAGGTATATATGTAAAAATACCTGTTGAATCTCCTTCAGTAAGAGTACCATGTTGTAATGTATTGTTTAATATAAATGTTTCGAAGTCAAGCCTGCCGTTTTCATCATAATCATTTTCAAATATATTAATATCGACTGGGATATTAACAACAGTGTACCTGATATCGTTGTTTGCCACAGGCGGGCTGTTACCAATTATTGTAACATTGGCTATACATTCCGACTGGTTACCGTTTACGTCTGTTACATATAAGGTTACAGGAGTAATTCCAACATCGTCACAGGTAAATTTGTAACGGCTAAGTTCCATGGTATCAACTCCGCACACATCAAAACTTCCAACATCAATTTCAGAAGCTGTTATTTCTATAGTATCGTTACCTTCAATATATAAAACTATATCCTGACAATATGCATCCGGCGGAATGGTATCCAGAACTGTTACAGTTGAGGTGCAGGTTGCTACATTTGCCAGGTTATCGACTACAGTAAGTGTAACTGTGTTATCGCCTACATCATCACAACTGAAACGGTTCCTGTCAATAAACATGGAATAAATTCCACAATTGTCATACGAACCGTTATCGATCATACTTTCATCAATTTTAACATTACCACGATCATCAAGGTAAACAATGGTATCGTGGCAGTTTGCTACCGGGGCGGTTTCATCTCTTACAATCACAGTAGTCTGACAGGTGGACTGGAATCCCATCTGGTCGGTGACAACAAGAGTTACAACTACCGGTACTCCAATATTGGAGCAGTTAACAGTATTTGGTGATATTTCAAGCGCCAGATCGACAAACGGTGTACAATTATCAAATGAACCCGAAGCAACTGTTAACAGTTCAACACGCGTAAGGGTAAGGTTCCCTGATGAATCAAGCTGGACTTCTATTGAGTTACAAACTGCATGTGGAGGAATACTGTCATTTATAGTTAAATTCATCATACAGGTTCCGGTGTTTCCACAGGAATCTGCTATTTCATAGATCCGGATCATAACACGTGGCACAGTATTATTTATATCTTCTGAAATAAGTGTAAATGATTCATCGACTATTCCACAATTATCTGAAGCAGTTCCTCCGGCATTTACAAAATCACCCAAAGAACTGTACGGAGGTGGCACATCATTATAACATTCAATAACAGTATCTCCCGGACAGACAAGGATAGGATCAGTAATATCATCAACAGTAATGTACTGGATACATTCTGAAATATTATTACACAGGTCAGCTATTTGATATGTTCTTGTGACTATTTTTGGACAGTGGTTGCCATCGTCGGTTTCATTGTTCATTCTGAAACTGTTTTCGTCGTACGCAAAGTTATCAGCAATTATTCCTCCTGCAGAAATAAATTCATTAACAGAAGAATAAGCTTGTGGAATATCATCCATACATTCCACTGTTATCGATTCGGGGCAGGTAATTTCAGGAGGAGTAGTATCCCAGATTATAATTGCCTGTTCGCAGGTTGATTTATTATTACAGCTATCTGAGATTTCATAAGTTCTGATAATGGTTTCCGGACATGTATTGTTATCTGATATTTCAGAAATAACAATTAATGAACTATCGACAATCCCGCAATTATCTGAAATAGTTCCCCCTGCATTGATAAATTCCTCAACACTTTGATATGGTAACGGAAGTGGTTCCTCAGGTTGAATGGTAATTGGTGGAGGACAAGAAATTTCAGGTGGAGTAAAGTCGTATGCAATTATTGTGTGGATCAGTTGTGCAGCATTACCACAAACATCTGAAACTTCATATAACCGTGTTATTATTGTTGGGCAATGTCCTGAACGTAATTCTGAAACCAAACGGAAACTGCTGGAATCGATAATACAGTTATCGACAACAATCGCACCGGCACTTACATAAGAATCAAGATCTTTAAAAGTTTCCGGCATTACACACTCAATTGAAATATCGGCAGGCGGAATTATTACATGTGGAGCAATCGTATCGTTAATTTCAACCATCTGTTCATAGGTTGATTCATTTCCACAGAAGTCAGTTATGCTGTAATTTCGGCGCAATTGTCTCGGGCAATTTTCAGAAACAATCATTTCCGATTGTAGCTTAAATGTACTTTCATCAAAACCACAATTGTCTGTAATAATTCCACCATCAGCAACAAACTCATCGTAATTCTTATAATCTTCAGGAACCTCACACTCAGCATATAATGTAGGCACATTATCAAAAACAGGCCCGGTAAGGTCGCTGGCAATAACTGTCTGAACAAAATTGCTTGTATTCCCGCAGTAGTCATTTATGCTGTATGTCCTGTATAAAACTGACGGGCAATGTTGTCCTGTATTGATTTCTTCCACTAATCTGAAACTTGAAGTATCAATTCCGCAGTTATCGCTTACATTTCCGCCGTCTGCAATAAATTCTGCATAACTGTTATACGGGCCACTGGATGAACATTCTTCTTCAATATTATCAGGCAAACTAATAAATACTGGTGGAATGGTGTCATTAACAATAAGCAACTGGTTGTAAATGTCTGAGTTACCACATATATCGGAAATCTGATATATTCTGGAAACAATCAGCGGGCATACCGAATCAATTACGGTTTCTGATATTAATGTAAATGATGAGGTATCAAGTTCACAATTATCATCAGCCTGGCCACCTGCATCAGTAAATTCTGAATAATCAGCATAAGCATCCGGTAATTCACAGTCAGCATATATATCACCCGGAGTAGTTATAAATTCTGGAGGAATAGTGTCGTGAGTAAGTATATATTGGGTACATTCAATCGGATTACCGCAATAATCGGTTACCTGGTAAATTCTGGTTATTGTTTCCGGGCATATTTGTTTATCAGTTGTTTCGCTTACCAAAATAAAGCTGTTTTCATTAAGGTCGCAATTACTGTATGCAGATCCTCCTGCGCTAATAAATTCTCCAAGTGTAGTATAAGGATCAGGAAGATATCCATAACATTCAAGATGAATAGTTGGCGGACAGCTAATTTCGGTTTCAACTGTTGTAATTGCTTTAATGGTTTGCTGACATTGGTCAGTGTTTCCGCAAAGGTCAGAAATACTGTATGTATTGGTAATTGTTGTTATAGAAGCATCAACAACAGTATCGCTGGCAACCAATGCGAATGAACTGCTGTCGATTGCACAGTTGTCTGAAACAGAACCTCCTGAGTTAATAAATTCTTCGACATCAGTAAATGCAGGAGGTAAAGGAACTATAGGTAAAAGGAAAACATCCGGCGGACAACTGATCTGTGGAGCAGTAACATCATTAATCACAATATTCTGACGGCAGGTAAATACGGTTCCGCAAATATTGTTTACTTCGTATGTCCTTACAATCGTTTCCGGGCAGGTCATGTCATCAGATATTTCATCAATAAACCTGAATGATGCTGTATCAATATCGCCTATATTATTTGGATCAGTACTGCTTGCTTCTATAAATTCTTTAAAGTTTGAATAAGGTTCAGGAATATCTTCCTTACACTCAAATTCAAGGTCATTCGGACAAGTAATTGCATCTTCCAGATCCGGTATAATAATTATCCTTCTCATACATGTATCAGTATTTCCGCATAAGTCACTAACCTCATAATACCTTTCAAGTGTAATATCACATGCACTTGCCCTGCGAAGCTCCGTAATTAACCTGAACGAACCTGTATCGAGCTGG
>JAFGGF010000141.1 GCA_016930735.1 Prolixibacteraceae bacterium | reverse complement strand
GCATTGGCAACCTGGAATCTGTATAAATCATCACGGTTTACGGTAAAATAAATCCTTGAAGGGCTGTTAACTTCTTCAGTAAATTCAAGGTAGCCTTCCTGCTGAAGTATTTTCAGGCTGTTAAAAACCATTGAAATCTGAAAATGGAATGTTTCGGCAAAAACTCCGATATTAAAATCGCAAACCATACCAATGCCAAATCCTTCAGCTATCTGCAAATAATTGCAAACGGCATTGTAAATCCTTTTAATATTAGGAATTTCAGGAAATGCAGTAGTTACATATTTTTTTAATTTCAGGTTATCAGCATGGTTATATAATAATACTGCAACCGCTTTTTTTCCGTCGCGGCCTGCACGGCCTGCTTCCTGGAAATAGGCTTCAAGTGAATCAGGGGGGTCCATGTGTATTACATACCTGACATCAGGTTTGTCTATCCCCATCCCAAAGGCATTGGTTGCAACAATTACCTTTGTTTTACCCATTTTCCATTTATCCTGTTTTTCGTTCCTTGTTTCGGAGTGAAGCCCTGCATGGTAATAATCAGCTGAAATTTTATGTTCTTTCAGTGCATTTGTAATTTCCCTTGTAGCTTTTCGGCTTCGCACATAAACAATCCCACTACCTGAAGTTTTTAAGACCGATTGAATAAGGTATTTTAATTTATCTTCCTGTTCCCTGACCAGGTATGTAAGATTATCACGTGAAAAACTTGTGGTATGCAGGTTTTCTTCTTTAAAGCCAAGTTTTTCCTGAATATCTTTGACAACACGTGGTGTTGCAGTTGCCGTAAGTGCCAAAACAGGGCAGCCGGGTAGCAGTTGCCTGAGTTTGTTAATTTCCAGGTAGCTGGGCCTGAAATCGTAGCCCCATTGCGAAATACAATGAGCCTCGTCAACAGCGATCAGGTTAATATCCATATCTTTCAGCCTTTCCCTGAATCGTGTTGTCGCTATTCGTTCGGGAGAAATATACAGGAATTTATTATTTCCCCAAACAGCATTATCCAGTGCAATTTTAATTTCGAGCAACGACATGCCGCTGTGGATCGCAAGTGCTTTAATACCCCTTTTTGTCAGGTTTTCCACCTGGTCTTTCATAAGTGCAATAAGAGGTGTGATAACAATACATGTTCCCTCCTTTGAAAGCGAATATACCTGAAAAGTGATGGACTTTCCACCACCGGTAGGCATAAGCCCAAGCGTATCCTTCCCACTTGCTACCGATTCAATGATTTCAAGTTGTAAAGGACGGAAATCGGCATAGCCCCAGTATTTTGTCAATATTTGCCTGAATTCACTCAAATCAGTTTTTTAAGAAATCATATCAACCTTTAACTTTTTTTAATCCTGAAAAACAGCTACAAACCAAAATAAATCAATAGTTATAACTTATTTTTTGTAGTTTTGCGCGTAAATAAAAATATAAAAAATTAAACAAATGTCATTTCTTTCTGAAAAAGTAGTAAGTGAAGGTTTAACATTCGATGATGTTTTATTACTTCCCTCATATTCAGAAGTTTTGCCAAGGGAAGTAAGCCTCGTTTCAAAATTTACAAGGTCAATTAATGTAAATACACCCATTGTATCAGCAGCTATGGATACGGTAACTGAATACAAACTTGCCATTGCTATTGCACGCGAAGGAGGGATTGGTGTGATCCATAAGAATATGGATATAGAAGAACAGGCAAGGCAGGTTACTTCTGTTAAGAGGGCTGAAAATGGCATGATTTACGACCCTATTACCATATTTAAGGAAAAAAAGGTAAAAGATGCCCTGAACCTGATGTCGACATATAAAATCGGGGGAATTCCTGTTATCAGCGAAGATGGGGTACTTGTTGGTATTGTTACAAACCGTGACCTCAGGTTTGAAAAGAATATGGATCGCCCGATTGCCGAAGTAATGACAAGCGAAAACCTTGTTACATCAACCGAATCGACCGATCTGGAGGCTGCTTCGGAAATACTTCAGCATCATAAAATCGAAAAACTTCCGGTTGTAGATAAATACAGAAGATTGATAGGCCTGGTAACTTACAAAGATATTACCAAAGCAAAAGATAAACCTTTTGCCTGTAAGGATGAAAAGGGCAGGCTTCGTGTTGCAGCAGCAGTAGGAATTGCCGGAGATACCATGGAACGAATTGATGAATTAATTAAAGCACAGGTTGATGCTATTGTCATTGATACAGCGCACGGGCATTCGGCAAATGTCCTCGAAATGGTGAAAAAAGCAAAGGCTAAATACCCGGAAAGGGAATTTGTTGCCGGAAACATCGGGACAGCACAGGCAGCAACCGACCTGGTACTGGCTGGTGCCGATGCGGTTAAAGTTGGAGTTGGGCCGGGATCGATATGTACAACACGGGTGATTGCCGGAGTAGGAATACCCCAACTTTCAGCAATATACAGTGTTGCAAAAGCAATTAAAGACTCAGGTGTGCCTGTTATCGCCGATGGGGGGATCCGTTATTCGGGCGATATTGTAAAAGCACTGGCAGCAGGAGCACATACCATTATGGCAGGTGGCATGTTTGCAGGTGTTGAAGAATCGCCGGGTGAAACCATCCTTTATCAGGGAAGGAAATTTAAATCATATCGTGGAATGGGTTCGATTGAAGCCATGCAAAAAGGTTCCAAAGACAGGTATTTCCAGGATATGGAAGAAGATATTAAAAAACTGGTGCCGGAAGGTATAGCAGCACGCGTACCTTACAAGGGAAGTTTGTATGAAGTACTTTACCAGATGGTTGGCGGGTTACGTGCAGGAATGGGATATTGCGGTGCCAGAAACATTGAAGCACTCCAACATGCCAAATTTGTGCGAATTTCAGGTGCCGGTGTCCTCGAAAGCCATCCTCATGATGTTACAATTACCAGGGAAGCCCCTAACTATAGTGCAAGATAATTTTTTGTGAAATCTACATAATATGAGACGATTAGTCAGCTTTTTTGTTTTGTTTTCGATCGCCTTTAGCATTGCCGCACAAAAGAATGAAGTTATTCTTACAATAGAAGGGCAGCAATTTACGAAAGATGAATTTGTAAGAATTTATAAAAAGAATAATTCAACCCTTCTTGAAGATTCCGATAAAAAAACACCGGAAGGATATATGGATCTTTTTATAAATTTCAGACTGAAGGTGATAGAAGCAGAGAATTTGAAATACGACACAATTCCTTCATTTATTAATGAATTGGCATCTTACAGGAAAGAACTTGCAGCTCCGTATCTTACGGATGTAAGTTATAACGAACAACAGGTTGAAGATACCTATCAGCGCATGAAAACCGAAGTCAGGGCCAGCCATATTCTTGTGGGTATTCCCGGGAACCAGACCCCGGATGATACATTGCAGGCATTCAATAAAATTATGGAAATACGTTCTGAAATCCTTGGAGGCATGGATTTCAGGGATGCCGCAAGAAAATATTCCGAAGATCCATCGGCTAAATCCAATATGGGTGATCTGGGCTATTTCAGTGCCTTTCAAATGGTTTACCCTTTTGAAGAAGCAGCATTTTCAACAAATGTTGGGGAAATAAGTATGCCTGTTCGTTCGAATTTTGGCTACCACATACTTAAAGTAGTTGATAAAAGAGATGCCAGGGGTGAATTAAAAGTTGCCCACATTATGAAATCATTCCCTCCGGAAACAGATAATACAATAATGAAAAAGCTTCGGAGCGAAATCGACAGCATTTATAAACAATTAAAAAACGGGGTCGATTTTGCAGAGCTGGCTAAAAAGTATTCCGATGATAAAAGTTCTGCCGCGAATGGTGGCGAATTGGCCTGGTTTAGTTCAGGCAGGATGATTACTGATTTTGCAGAACCAGCATTTGCCCTTCAGAACGACGGAGACATTTCTGAGCCGATTGTAACCCAATATGGTTATCATATTATTAAACGTTTGGCATACCGGCCGGTTAAAAGTTTTGAAGATTTAAAACCTGAAATCGAAAGAAGGATTAAAAATGATCCTGCACGAAGTGTATATTCCAAAACTGCTTTTATTGCAAAACTTAAAAAGGAATATGGTTTTCAGGTTAATGAAAATAATTTTAATAACCTGAAAAACAATACTTCTGTTTTGAATGAAAATAATTCTGAGGAAATGTCTGAAGAATTGTTTGTGGCAGATAATATTAAATATAACCTGAATTCGTTTATCTCTTTTGTAAAAAATCAATATCCCACATTAAAAGAAATTGAAAGCGGGAATCTTTCGATGTATTTTAATAATTGGGTAGAAAAGGAATTGACAGATTATGAAGACTCAAAACTTGAAGAAAAATATCCTGATTTCAGATACCTGATGCAGGAATATCACGATGGCATCCTGTTGTTTAATATTTCCGATGAAAAAATATGGTCGTATGCGTCAAAAGACAGCGCTGGGCTTGAGGAATATTATAATTCGCACAAAGGGAAATATTTGTGGGGAGAAAGGTTTAAGGGGACGATAATCAGATGCAGGGATATTGAAACACGCAATGAAGTGGATAATTATTTTTCGGATGGATTGACAGTGCAGGAAATACGGGATATTGTCAACAAAGAATCTGACAGGGTAGTTATAGAAGAAGGTATCTGGGAAGAAAATTCCAATGCAATAATAAATTATTATGTATGGGACGGTGAAAAACCAGATGGTTTTGATGATATGCTTGAATATATAAGAGGCGATATGGTTAAACCTGAAGCAAAATTATTAAATGAGGCAAGAGGGTTGTATCTCTCCGATTACCAGGTTTTCCTCGAAGAAAAGTGGGTGAAGCAACTTCGTTCGAAATATGATATCAAGGTAAATAGAAAGCTATTAAAATCGATAAAAAGTGAATCTTAAGAAAATTATTTACATATCATCGGTTTTATTGATTCTTATTGCTTGTAATAATAATAATACCGAAGAAAAAGGTAAAGCTCTGGCCAGGGTAAGCGATAAATATTTGTACCTTTCTGATTTGGAGGATTTTATACCTGATAAAATAAACCCTTCTGACAGTATTTTAATGGCAGAAGATTATATAAAAAAGTGGATTCAGAAAGAATTGCTTATTCAAAAAGCTGAGGAAAACCTTTCGAATGACCAGAAAAATGTTTCAAAAGAGCTTGAGGAATACCGGAATTCCCTGATAATTTATAAATATAAAAACGAACTTGTTGCCCAGAAAATGGATACAACAGTTTCAGATTCTGAAATAAAAGATTACTATAATAATAATACCGGTAATTTTATTCTTAACAGGAATATTGTTAAAGGGATTTACCTGAAAATTCCTGTTGAAGTTGCCAATCCTGAACAATTAAAACTTTATTGCGGAAATGAATCGGATGAAAATTTCAGGGATTTAAAAGAATATTGCCTGCAGTATGCTAAAGCTTTTGATTCGTTTAATGATTTGTGGATCGACTTCGACTATATTATAAATTTTATACCAACTGAAATTACAGATCAAAAACGTTTCCTTGAAAGGAATACAATGCTCGAAGCCAGTGATTCTGATTATTATTATATGGTTTGTATCCGTGATTACAGGCTTGCCGGGCAAACAGCGCCGGTCGATTACGTGGGAGGACAGATTAAAAACCTGATTCTGAACCGGAGAAAACTTACTTTTTTAAAGAATGTTGAACAGGATATTTATAATGAGGGGATCAGAAACAATAAATTTAATATATACGATGTTGAAAAATAAATTAGTCATGAAAATAAAACAAGGAATTTTAATTTTGATATCAGCATTATTTACCACTTTTTCAACAATTGCACAGGATAAGGTTATTGACCAGGTTGTGGCTGTTGTTGGTGGAAATATAATCCTGAAGTCGGATGTTGAAAATAATTACCTGCAGGCTCAGGCTCAGGGAATGACTACTGAAGGTGATATGAAATGTGAATTACTTGAAAATTTACTGGTCGATAAACTCCTTCTTGCCGAAGCAGAACTGGATACGCTGATTGATGCTACCCCAAGCCAGATCAACCAACAATTGGAAAGTACCATTCAGATGTATATAAGCCGTTTGGGAGGGGAAAAACAGGTTGAGGAATATTTTGGTAAACCGGTTGCTGTGTTAAAATCGGAGATGCAGGAACCTATACGCAACCAGATATTAACCCAGCAAATGCAGGCTAAAATTGTTGAAAATGTTACGGCAACACCAGCAGAAGTCAGGGCTTATTTCCGGAAGTTAAAAGAAGAAGAGGTTCCGGAAGTGCCTACCCAGTACGAATATCAGCAGATTACAATGATCCCGCTTATCGATATTTCCGAAGACAACAGGGTAAAAGCACAGTTGAGGGACTTAAAACAACGCATAGAAAACGGTGCCAGTTTTGGTTCGCTGGCCATGTTTTATTCTGAAGGGCCTTCCGCAAGTAATGGCGGTGAACTGCCTTATTACGGCCGTGCTGAGTTGGATCCGAATTATGCGTCAGTAGCTTTTAACCTGAAAAAGGACCAGATTTCGAATGTTGTTAGAAGTGAAATGGGTTATCATATTATACAACTGATGGACCGTAAAGGTGAGAAGGTAAAAACCCGCCATATCCTTATGCAACCGAAAGTATCACCTGAAGCACGTGAACATACTATTACCCAACTCGACAGCCTTGCTAAAATTATCCGTAAGGGGGATTTACCTTTCGAAGATGCAGCCATTTTATTTTCTTCAGATAAAAATTCAAGGAATAACGGGGGTTTGGTAATCAATCCATATACCATGTCATCGAAATTCCCTGTTGTGGATTTGCCGGCCGATGTAAGTAAAGTGATTACCGGTTTGAAGCTGAATGAGATATCAGATCCCTTTGAATCAATTGATGAAAGCCAGAGGGTTGTTTATAAGATAATTAAGCTGGTAAATAAAATTGACGGTCATAAGGCAGATCTGCAAAACGACTATCAGCAAATTGCAGAAGTTTTCCTGGCTGAGAAAAAAGAGGATACTTTAAAAGACTGGATCAGGAAACACCAGGACAATACTTTTATCAGAATTGATGCTACTTATGCAAACTGTAATTTTAATTTTGACAACTGGATTAAATAGACGTTCCAGTTACAAATAGTTAAAAATTATCAAAAAAATCAGATATAAATAAACATTAATAATCAGATAATTGACCGGATGAAATACAAGAACGATGTTGAGGCGCTTGACGCATTAAAGCGGAAATATGAGGAATTAAAATCTGAAATTAAAAAATCGATATACGGGCAGGATGAAATTATAACACAGGTACTTACTTCATTGTTCAGTAGGGGGCACTGTTTGCTCATTGGTGTTCCCGGGCTCGCAAAAACATTGCTGGTAACTACCATTTCAAAAGTGCTTGGTTT
>JAFGGF010000140.1 GCA_016930735.1 Prolixibacteraceae bacterium | reverse complement strand
GAGCCAAGCCTCCCGATCCAGGGATTTGAAGAGGTTAACCTGCCTGAATATGAAGGTTTTTATTCTCAGGATATTGATATGCCTCAGCAAATTGGTTTCGACAGAGAAGTTTACAACGATAAAATATACAAAGTTGGTGTCCTGAAAAAGACCATTTTGTTTCCTCAGCAAAACGGCGAATTAAAAATCGATCCGTTTAGTTTAACCTGCCTCGTGCAGCAGCAAACAAGGGCCAGAAATTTTTTTGATGACTTTTTCAGCAATATGAGGACGGTCCGCGCCAGGATTACAAGTTTGCCGGTAACGATAAATGTAAAGGACCTGCCACCCGAACCGGCAGGATTTTATGGCGCTGTCGGTAATTTCAGTGTCGATGCTTCGATGAGCGAAACCGACGTTTCTACAAACGATGCTGTGACATATAAAATTACTGTTAACGGTACCGGAAATTTAAGATTGATAAGAAATCCTGAGCTGAAACTTCCTGCCGATTTTGAAGTTTACGACCCACGTTCAACTGAAAATGTAAAATCGAATGAAAATGGGATGTCGGGAACTAAAACCATTGAATACCTTTTCCAGCCAAGGTTTGAAGGAGATTACACAATCCCGTCAATACCTTTTTCATATTTTAATCCCGCAACCGGTCAATATGTTACAAAGTCAACACAGGAATTCAGTTTACACGTAACAAAAGGAAATGAAGAACAATCGGCAACAGTTGTCAGTTCGTTGCGAAAGGAAGATGTACAGTTGATCGGGCAGGACATTCGGTTTATAAAACAAAATAATTCAAGCCTGAATTTAAAGGGATATACGTTTTTCGGAACCACAGGATTTTATATAATTTACGGTGGAACAAGCCTTGTTTTCCTGCTTCTGTTTATAATTTACAGGAAAAAAGCACGTGAAAATGCAAACATTGCTTTAATGCGGAATAAAAAAGCCAACAGGGTTGCCAAAAAACGGTTGCATGAAGCAGCAGGATTTATGAAAAACCAGCGTGATGAAGAATTCTATGAGTCAATACTGAAAGCATTTTGGGGCTATTTGAGCGATAAACTCGGAATTGCAATTGCTGAATTAAATCGTGAAAGGGCTGTTGATGAATTGAATAAAAGAGAAGTTGAGGCTGAATTGGTTGATAGCTTTGTAACGGTAATTGAACAAAGTGAATTTGCACGTTTTGCTCCAACCGAAGGTAGCAAAGCCAGGCAGGAGCTTTACAGCCAGGCCGAATCTGTAATGAGCAAACTCGAACGCCAGATTAAAAGGTAAAACCATGAAATTATTAAAAACAATCATATTGCTATTTATCGCCATTCCGGCTTTCAGCCAGACGGATAAAATGGATGAAGCAAACAAATTATATTCTGAAGAAAAATACCAGGAAGCCGTTGCTTCATATGAAAGTATTTTAAAAGAAGGAAAAGAATCGGCCGACTTGTATTTTAACCTTGGAAATGCTTATTACAAAACCGGTGATGTAAACAATGCAATCCTGAATTATGAACGGGCTAAACTTTTAGCACCCAACGATGGTGATATTGACTTTAACCTTCAGATTGCCAACCAGTTTGTTGTTACAAGCGTGGAAGCTTTACCCCAACCATTTTTTGTCCGGTGGTCCAATAACTTTATTAATCTGAACCCGGCAGATTCATGGGCCAGGATCAGTATTTTATCATTTGTATTATTCCTGGTATTTCTGGGATTGTTTTTATTCAGTAAAACAGTCAGAATAAAACGGTTGTCATTCATTATAGGAATTGTTGTTATTCTTACTTCAGCTATTACATTTTCATTTGCCTCAAAGCAAAAATCTAAAATAAATAACCGTAATAACGCCATCGTTTTCTGCCCGAGGGTAACAGTTAAAAGTTCACCTTCTGAATCGGGAACTGATTTATTCCTTATTTACGAAGGTTTAAAAGTTGAATTAATCGACAGCATCGGCAACTGGAATGAGGTTAAACTTTTGGATGGAAATCAGGGCTGGTTGCAGGATTCATGTATTGTCAGGATTTAATTTCTGATATTAAATCTACTACGGTTAAACATTTTTTCATCTAAACGGTTTATTAGTTCTGATAAAACGATTAAAATCATCAGTTTTTCTAATAATCAGAACTATTTTAACTTTGCCACAGATTATTCAATAAAAATCATTATGAGTTATAATTTATTAAAAGGTAAAAAAGGGATTATTTTTGGTGCATTGAATTCAGAGTCAATTGCATGGAATATAGCTGAAAGAGCTTATGAAGAAGGGGCAACCTTTACTTTAACAAACACGGCTGTTGCCATGCGTATGGGTGAAACCAAACAACTTGCAGAAAAATGCAATACCGAAGTTATTCCGGCCGATGCCACAAATGTTGAAGACCTCGAAAACC
Source organism: Prolixibacteraceae bacterium (assembly GCA_016930735.1). Classification (GTDB taxonomy): domain Bacteria; phylum Bacteroidota; class Bacteroidia; order Bacteroidales; family Prolixibacteraceae; genus JABMQB01. The sequence continues at coordinate 2,616 of JAFGGF010000140.1, read as the reverse complement.
TTTTTAAAAAATCGATGGAAATTTTAGGCGGAAAGGTTGATTTTATTCTCCATTCAATTGGAATGTCGCCAAACGTAAGGAAACACAGGGTTTACAACGACCTTGACTATAATTACCTAAGTAAAACGCTTGATATTTCCGCCATTTCATTTCATAAAGTACTTCAAACTGCATGGAAACTGGATGCGATAAATGAATGGGGATCCATTGTAGCCCTGAGTTATGTTGCGGCACAAAGGACTTTTTATGGCTACAATGACATGGCTGATGCAAAAGCATTGCTTGAATCAATCGCAAGAAGTTTCGGATATATTTACGGACGCGAGAGGAAAGTCAGGATCAATACGGTTTCCCAGTCGCCAACCATTACAACTGCCGGTAGTGGGGTAAGAGGATTAGGCGAATTGCTTGATTTCTCAGAACGAATGTCGCCGCTTGGCAATGCCGATGCAGAAACCTGTGCCGACTACTGTGTTACCCTGTTTTCAGACCTGACAAAAAAAGTAACCATGCAAAACCTTTTCCACGACGGTGGATTCTCAAGTATGGGCATGAGCCTGCGGGCAATGCGACAGTACGAAAAAGGTCTTGAAATTGGCTGGGGTTTAAATCCTCCAAAGAAAAAATAAGAATAAAATCTGTTTCTTGATAATAAGGTCCCGGTAAAGTTTACCGGGATTTTTTTGTTATATAACTTTCCTCCGGTCGTCTATAAAACAAAATATACCTTTAACTTTTTTAAAAAAATTTAAACTTTTTTTATACACCATTTTCTTAATTTTACATTGAAACAGAAAATCTTACGTGTTATGAAGACAAAAATTATTATTATGCTGGTTTCCTTTTTCCTGCCTGCCTTTTTAATGGCTCAACAAAAGGAAAACAAGGATAAAAAAGATCCTGACGAACAAATTACTATAAATAAAGAATACGATGAGGAAGGTAACCTGATCCGTTACGATTCGACCTATACATTTGAATGGCACAGCGACACGATGATGGTTTTCCCTCAGGGGGGAGGTTCATTTTTTGCTCCCGATATTTTTTCCGGTCCCAATGACCTGATAAGTAAATTCTTTTCAGACTCATTATTTCACATTTCACCTTTTAGAAATGAATGGAATGAAGATTTTTTTAAAGGTCATGAAGATTTTTTCAAACAATTCAATAATCCCTTTTTTGATGAAGAGTTTTTTGGCAATTATACATGGAAAGGTGATTCACTCAACAATTTTCAGTGGAACGACAGCACTTTTGTAAATCCGTTTTCTGACCACTTTAATTTTCCCGGAATGTCGGAATTCTTTAAAAATTATAAAGGATTGCAGAATTTTGAAAATACTGTTCAGCAAAAAGAATGGGAAGAAATTATAAAACGTTATCAGAAAGAGATGGATGAGTTCAATAAAAAGTGGGACTCAAAAAACAAGGAGAAACCAAAGTCTGATATAAAACAGCAGCGCTTATAAAAAAATACCTGCTCCTATTTCAGGGCAGGTATTTTCTTTTTCTGTTTTCAATATCTTAATCGAGTTTTCTTTTAATACTGCAACCTTGCGGGGGAGTTTGTGCCACCGCAATTTTATCTCCACTTCCGAGGCTTTCAAGTGCATCTTTAAGATAAGCCTTTTTAACAGCTGATGGATCAGCAGCATTGTCGTCGATTACACCTTTATATACCAATTCCATTTTATTGTTGAACAGAAATGCATGTGGAGTTGTTTGTCCGCCAAACGCATTGGCTATACGGCTGTCCTGATCAACAACATAAGGAAAGTTATACCCTTTTTCTTTAGCATGCTCTACCATAGCAGTGTAAGAATCAACACCATCCCTGTTTGAATAATTCGAATTAAGAACAATCATTCCAACTCCATTCTCCTCTGCAAATTCTTTTAATCCCGGATAACGACCTTCCCACCGCATAACAAAGGGGCAGGTATTACACGAGAAAATAACAAGTGTGCCGTTTTTCCCAGCAACATCGTTAATAGATAATTCTGTTCCGGAAACTGATTTCATTTTAACATCGGTTAAAACAGCTTTGTCTCCTATTTCAAGTTTGCCAACTTTTTCGCCCGCAGAGGCAGTAAAAGTTGCAAGAACAAATAATCCAAAAATCAAATTTTTCATTGCTTTCTGCTTTTAGGTTATACAAATTTATTAATTACTCATTTAAAAAACATACCAGTTTATCTTTTGTTTGTTAATGTGATGTTAATTAAACAATTCGACTGTTCGGTGGTTATCTGAAAAATAAATTATGAAGATAGAAAACATCAGAAAAGAGTATTTATCCGGAACACTTTCGGAAGGACAGTTAACTAAAAATCCAATGGATTTATTTAAAACCTGGTTTACTGAAGCAATAAATTCCGGGACCGATGATGCCAATGCAATGGTATTATCAACAATCGGGTTGGATGGTTTTCCTGATTCGAGGGTTGTTCTTCTCAAATCGCTTGAAAGTAATTCATTCTTTTTTTTTACCAATTTTAAAAGTCAAAAGGGCAAATCAATAGAAAACAATAATAAAGTATCCCTGACTTTTTTCTGGCCTGAATTTCAACGCCAGGTAAGGATCAAAGGTTTAACAGAAAAGGTTTCAGAAAAACT